>NZ_JAZDCH010000026.1:0-160300 GCF_036311905.1 Brachybacterium sp. J153
TTCCAGTCGCCGATGACGACCTGGGCGTGCAGCAGTGAGTAGAAGCTGTTGATGTTCAAGCACTCGTCGCGCAGGCGGGAGTTGAACGACTCGACGTAGCCGTTGAGCCACGGCGAGCCGGGCGGGATGTACGACAAGCCGGTGCGGGTGCCGGCCCAGTCGGCGATCGCCTGGCTGATGAACTCGGGCCCGTTGTCGCTTCTGAGGACCGCGGGCGGGCCGTGCAGCTTGACGAGGTCGTCGAGATGGTCGGTGAGACGGTCGGCGGTGATGGAGCGTTCCACGAGGCCGCCGAGGCAGACCCGGGTGTGCTCGTCCACGATCGACGCGATCTTGATCGGACGCCCGGCCTCGTCGACGTCGAACTGGAAGTCGATGGCCCACACCACGTTCGGGGCGCACGCCTTGGGGGCGTCCGCGGTCGAGGAGCCGATGCGCTTACGGCGACGTTGCTGGGGCACGCGTAGGCCTTCCTCGCGCCATAGCCGCTGGATCTTCTTGTGGTTGACCTGCCAGCCCTCGCCGCGGGCGTCGTGGTACGCGCGCCGGTAGCCCCAGCGGGGGTGCTTCTTCGCGTAACCGCGCAGCCATTCACGCAAGGCGGCGTCGGGGTCGGCGACGGTATCGGCCTTGAGGGTGCGCCGGTAGGCGGACCTGGATAGCCCGGTCAGCCGGCACGCCATCCGCTCGCTCACCCGCATCTTCGCGATGAGGTGAGCGACGGCGGCGCGCCTCCTGCCCGGGCCTAGAAGTTTCCCTCTGCCAGCTCCTTCAGCGCCGCCTTCTCCAGCTCTGCTTCAGCGAGCAGACGCTTGAGGGTGGCGTTCTGCTTCTCGAGCTCCTTGAGGCGCTTGGCGTCGTCGGCCTTGAGCCCGCCGTACTGGTTGCGCCACCGGTAGTACGTCTGTTCCGACACGCCCAGCTCGCGGCACACCGCCGCGACGTCCGCGCCATCGGCCAGCATCCGGTCGGCCTGTCCGAGCTTGCGCACGACCTGCTCAGGCGTGTGCCGCTTCCTCGTGTTCGTCATGATGAGACCAGCCTTCCTGCCCGCAGCAGCGAGCATCAAGACGACTCACACAACGACTGGACCTACATCACGGGGTCAGCCCACTTCCCTGCGGCGCTTCACAGCGCCACAGATCATGTGACACCTACCCGCGCATCAGTCCCGTCTTAATACCGTGAGTCAGAGGACTTCTGGCACAGAACATTATGGCGCACCGTTATGACACAGACCGACCTGCGGCGATCGTCGCTCGCGGCCGGACGCCGACTGTGTGCCACTACCGACCGTTTGAGGCACAGGCGCCAGCGCGGCCCGAGTAGGGCGCTTCTGTCCTCGATGGAGTGCTCCACGCATTGAGGCCAGTACGTCGAGTGGAGCACGTGGGCCGGATCGGTCAGTAGGTGCCCCAGCTGGCGCTTCCCACGTGCATACTCCAGCCAAAACCCTTGGCGCAGCACGACATGCCCCTCGCTCCCAGCTGCTACTTCGAGCATCCAGTAGTGTTCCGGCCATGAGCATTGCTGCTAAGCAGGGGGAGTCTTTGCATGATCTCGGCCGGGAGGGTGCCCGACGTGCCAAGCAGTGGCTTGAGTCAACCTCTAGGGTCGACGCATGCTGGGTTAACCCCGACAAGGGAGCCGTGGAGAAATTGACCTTCGAGTGGCCTCAGGATGGACAGTCGTTCTCCTTTGACCTCGGCGGCAAGCTTAGGTACGGAGCATTCGACGGAAAGCTCTTCTACGCGGAGGTAAAGAAGTACTCCAAGGCTCTTGACCTCGGCACTCATTACAAGGACTTCCTCGCCAAGTGCTATGTCGCCTACCTAGGGGCTCCCCGGTTCGCCGACAACTTTATGTGGGTTTCGTGGGCTCCGCACGCGGCAACAAGCTGGGACGAGCTGACAACCGCCGCGAAAGTCCGAGAATCCGTTGTAGCTAACGCCCACCGAATCTTCCCACCCGCCGCGAAGGTCGACGCACTCGTCGACGACGACACCTGTGCTGCGGTGGCCGAACGACTCTGGATCCTAATCCTCAGCGATAAGCAAGAGGACCTCGTCCCGGCCGTCGAGCACCTCGGTCTTATTCACCAGCACGAGATGCTGAAGGCGGCTGGCCGATGACCACGCTCCAGCAGCACGTGCTCGATGCACTCCTAGATCGGGATCCTCGACAGTCGGAGCACCGGGTAAAAGAAGCGGTCGCAGGCGCCCTGTCGACATTTGACCCAAGTGCGACATTGAAGATCACCACTTACTTTAACCACACATACGCGCCGGACATGATGTTGTCCTGGGGCGAAGTGGAACGACCAGTATTTCTTCGCTTCACCGACAATATCCCCGAGCTCGGCCAGGATATTGCCATGCTCGACAGGCTCGACCCGTTAGTATTCGGGCTCTCGACCCCCAACCTCTCCAATGTCGACGAGAATCGGCTTGACGAGAAAAGCCGTTCGGCCGATGTCCTGCTGACGACTCCCGCTGCAGTCGAGGAACTTACAGAACGCAGAGTTCCCGCTGCGACCGACCGAATGCTACGCAACTCCCTCGCGCACGCTGGCCGCGGTGCGTTGGTAGCCACCTCGGACGCGCGCGCCCTGGCCGACACCTTTACCCGTGGATTCACATCAGCTGCGAGCGGCCAAGTTGCCGAGACGCGCGAGACCCTGAGCACAATCGAACACTACTTTGCCGCCGGCCAGGCACGCCGACTTAATCGCGTCGTCCAGGCGGTGTGGGAGGGTGGCGGATCGCGCCTCGACCAATACCCCGGGGATGCGGAGCTCTCGACCGATGTGGGCAGCCTGCCCCTGCTGTACCTCGTGCAGCTTATGGACACTGAGGATAAGAGCTTCTGGCGAGGAGTGGGGCGCAACCTGACCATCGAGCAACTCTTTGACCTCGCTCGCGCCGACCTCGCCATGACGGACAACTTCCAGCACCTCGTCAATGCCAACCTGGACGTACTTAGGGCACGCGCATGCCAAGTTCTTGACATGCGCCTTCTTGATGCCGACGAACCGCCAGAGTTTAGATGGGGCGTCGACCTCCCCGTCTCCGAGATCCCGCCCGCGCTGATGCTTCGGGGTCCAGGCTTCCATGCCTTCGCTACTCGGAACCGCAAGGAGATAGGACCTCGTTTGAAGAAGGCTGAGCGCGGAGTTTCGGTCCACGATTACATTGAGCGTTCGCAGAGCGCCTCCGTGGCTGCGGTTAATGTCAGCGTGGGCGGTAAGCGCATCGCGCTGAGCGACGACAGTGGCACCACGGACTCCGAGTTCCTCGAGACGGCAACCACAGGCTTGCCGAGTGCGGTTGTGGACAGGGCGACGGTATCCACGCCCACCGGCCGCATCACGGTCGATTTTCCATATGGCACCGGCATTGGTGTCACGAGGAGCGACACGCTCCTAGCACACATCCTGCAGACTACGACCACACTGGTTGTTCCCATGGAGCCCGATGCAAAGGAAAGGCTTGACGCGTTCCTAGCCGTTGCGCCACAGGAGGGAACGCTGGATGAGGACGAGTTCGGCCAGTTCCCGATCGGCGAACTGGACGACGACGAGGACTAATAGTTGCATCAGCCCTGACCGCTCCGATTGATGAACCTATCGCGGCAAGGCACATCCGGCGGGGACGCGGTCGTCTCACACTGAGAATCCCCAAGGCGTGACGCGCTCGATCGACTTTGGGCTACCTGGTAGATCTCGAGACATGCGGGCACTTCTGGAGCGAGCGTCTGCTGGAGCGACTAGGCAAGTACGAGAGCAGCGAGACGTGCAGCCAGTGATGGCGCGGAGAGCGTCAATCTGGGATGTTGGCTCGTGGTCCGCGGTCGAGCTGGCGACGAAGGGCTGGGTCCACTGGTCGAACATCTCCCGGTTCCACAAGGCACTCGGCCTCCGCACTCCAACAGCGGTCGGAGCGGCCTGCATCCACACCACGGCGGCCGCGCCCGCGACCTTGCAACCACGGAACGAAACCCTGGGGCGCTTCAGGAAGAGGTGGAGCATTCCTACTGGTTCCGCTCGACACCCGCATCTTGTGGGTGAGAATGAGAAGTATGACGAGAGTTGCTGCCCTTGACATGATGACCCGCCTGTCCAAGCCGTCGCATGTAGGGCGCACGGAGGCAGACATTCAGTCTGACGTGAAGATGCTGCTAGCCGGGACGAGCTTCGACTTGGACGAGCCCCGTTTGGAAGAGCAGCTTGCCGATGGCACCAAGCGCCGAATCGATGTCGCTGTCGGTGCCACGGTCATCGAGGTCAAGAAGCGTCTGGATACCGAGGTCGCTGCGCAGCCGTATATCGAGCAGCTCGCGGGCTACGTCCGCACCCGCATGGAACAGGAGCAGTCCCGTTACAACGGCATACTTACCGACGGTAAGGCGTGGTGGCTGTATGAGGTAGATCCCTCTACCGATGTGTTCACCCGTCGCTCCGTGTTCACCTTGAACCGCGCGGAGCAGGGCGAGAACCTCATCGAGTGGCTCCAAGCCGTCCTCGCTACGCAGAAGAACCGAAAGCCCACCCAGCGTGCGATCGAGGTGACCATCGGGGCCACTTCGCCCGCTTACGAGCAGGACGCAGCGTACCTCCGCTCCCTGTACGTCTCACTGAGTGATGATCCCACCATCGGGCTCAAGCGAGAACTGTGGGGCCGCCTGCTGCGCTCCGCGCTCGGCACTGGATTCGCTGACGATGACCGGTTGTTCATCGACCACACGCTGCTGGTGCTCGAGGCGATGGCCATCGGCCACGCCGTTATGGGTATCCCCCTCGAATTGGCCGCCAGCGACGTCCCTAGGTTCCTCGATGGCACCGAGTTCGGCAACGCCGGCATCCACGGTGTGATGGAAGCTGGCTTCTTCGACTGGGTGCTCGCAGCCGGTGGCGAGGGAGAGAGGTTCATTTCCCGCCTCATCCGCCGAATCGACGCGTTCGACTGGAGCTCGGTAGAGCACGACGTGTTGAAGCTCTTGTATGAGTCGATCATCAATGCTGCCGCTCGCAAAGGTCTGGGGGAGTACTACACCCCCGACTGGCTCGCTGAAGGCATCGTCGCCAAGGCCGTCACCGATCCGCTGACCCAGAAGGTCTTGGATCCCAGCTGCGGCTCAGGAACCTTCATCTTTCACGCCGTGCGGCGGGTGACCGCTGCTGGTGACGCCGCTGGGTGGGACAACCGTCAGATCGTCGAGCACGTGCAGGGCCACGTGTTCGGTCTGGACATCCACCCCGTATCAATTGTCCTGGCCCGCGTCACCTTTCTCCTTGCTCTTGGAGAGCGCCTCTCTAGCGATCGCGGGGACATCTGGGTGCCAGTGCACTTAGGGGACTCGATCCAGTGGTTCCAGCCCGCCGGCAGCGAGAGCGACGTCATTCGCATAGACACCCGAGGCAACGATCTAACAGTCTCCGAGCACGCCAGTTCTGGCACACTGTTCGACCTTGCACACGTGCTCGCATTTCCCCTATCGAGCATCGATGACGCAGGTACCTTCGACCGCCTCGTCACTGAGCTCACCGATCTCGCCCGCACTCACGTCGACTCCACCGCGAAGAAGCCATCCCCCGATCGCGTTCTGCGCAAGTACGGCATTCCTGACGGCGATGACGCGGAGACGTTGCGTGAGACCTTCCGCCTGCTGGCCGATCTCAACGCGGAAGGGCGAGACAGTATTTGGGGATTCTTCGTCCGCAATCAGGTGCGCCCCCTCTGGCTGTCAATGAAGGCTCGTCGTGCCGACGTCCTCGTCGGCAATCCGCCGTGGGTTTCCTACCGGTACATGACTGCGTCCATGCAGGCGCAGTTTCGCCGATTCAGTGAGGATCGCAATCTCTGGCACGGCAGGAAAATCGCCACCCAGCAGGACCTTGTGGCCTTGTTCATCGTGCGCGCTGCCGAGAAGTACCTCAACGATGGTGGCACCTTCGCGTTCGTCACACCCCTCGCCGTACTCTCACGTCAGCAGTACGAGGGATTTCGCGCGGGCAATTGGGGGCCGAGATTGCGCGGCTCCCTCACGGAGTTGTGGGACCTGGACAAGGTGCGCCCCAAGAATGCCTTGTTCCCCGTGCCTGCCGCTGTCATATTCGGGCACCGCAACTCTCGAGAGCTCGGCATCGACCGGCCCGATGTTCCCCACGGGACCACGGGCACCAAGCAAATCCTCAGCGGCCTGCGGGACGTCAGCGGCTGGGAAGCCACTAGGGAGAATCTCACCCTCACCCCAGCTCCTAATCAAGAGATCGGCCCTGTGGACGAAGCCGGCTCTCCCTACCGAGGGAGCGTCGTAAATGGCGCCACTATCTATCCCCGCAGCCTATTCTTTGTCACCGAGGAAGCGACCCAGAATCGGCTCGGCATGTCGGCCGGACGCGTTAGTTACCGCTCCATGCGGTCCGCTCAGGAGAAGGTGCCGTGGAAGGACCTCCCTGACCTAACTGGCGTAATCGACCGGCGGTTCATTTTTGATGTACACCTTGGATCCACTATCACTCCCTTCCGTACTCTTAACCCGTGGCGCGCAATTCTTCCGGTCGAACGCGACGCTGTGATTTCGGAGGAGAAGATTCCTCACAGCGACCGAGCATTAACGCAATGGTGGGATGCCGCCAATGCCGCGTGGACGCAGAATAGAGCAGCCGCTACGAAACTGACCCTCTGGGAACAGCTCAATTACCAGAACAAGCTCGGGAGGCAGCTCGGCGCCCCTTCGCAGCGGGTCGTGTACAGCAAGTCGGGAACCAAGCTCGCCGCCGCCCGTATCACGGATCCTCACGCAGTCATTGATCACAAGCTCTACTGGATACCCGCGCGCAACGAGGGCGAAGCCCGGTACCTCACAGCTGTGTTAAACGCGCCCGTCACCACCGAGACAGTCGAGGTGTACCAGTCCCGAGGTTTGCTGGGAGCACGCGACTTCGACACCTATGTATGGCGCCTGCCGATTCCCACTTTTGACGCGAGCAACGGCCTCCACTCCGAGCTATCAGTCCTGGCTCGCCGGGCCGAAGACTTAGCGGCGCAATTGGACCTCATGGATATGGGCTTCCAGAAAGCTCGCAAGGTTGTCCGTGCCGCCCTGATTGAGGCCGGCATTCAGGCTGAGCTAAATGCAGCAGTGAAAGAGCTCTTCGCGGAAGACTGATATCCCACACTGCGATAAGGCTGTGCGGTATATAGCACGGGCGGCGAATGTGCCAATCCCATCGGCAGCTGTCCAGGCATGCCTCACGTGTTTCACGGCAATAGTGGCAGTCAAGGCTAACCTGGTGCTAATTCTTCTACCAGGCTCAAAGTATGTGGCGGGTAGAACTAGCTAAGCGATCATGAGCTTTGACGCTGCTGATGGTACGCGCGCTGGATAAAAGCTTCGAGTTCCGAGCATTCAATGCGCCAGAGTCCTCGCCCTCCGACGCGAATCGCCCGAAGCTCGCCGGTGCGAACTAGTGAGTACGCTTGGGCGCTACTTATCGCGAGTACTTCACGCACCTCCTCAAGTGTGATGAAACGACGCTCCAAGACCTTCGGCTGATTCGCCATCGTGTGGACTCCGTTCTCCCGGTGGGCCCTGGTTAGGCAACTAGGCTGATGCCATCGACGACGGATCGCGCCTGTGCGGTATCGAGGCCAACGTAGATGGCGGTGGTCTCCGGCTTGGAATGGCCCATGAGCGTCTGCACCAACAGTAAGTCGTGCGAGTTTCTGTACGACTCAGTGGCGAAGCGGTGGCGCAAAGTGTGAGCGCTCCAGTTTCCTGGAAGAGCCTCGTTGACGAGCTCCCCTACTCGCACCGGCTGCAGGTGCGTGTCGGCGTACCGGCCTTTGGATGGGAAGAGCCAGGGGATCTCGGGAGAGACTTGGTCGAACTGGCGCGACAAGGCTGCCGCAGCAGCTGACGTGAGGGGGACTGTTCGCTCACGTCGGCCCTTTCCATGCACGATGAGGGACGTGCCGGCCCGCTCGTCGATGACGTCGGGACGGGCCACGACCGCGATCTCCGCGCGCCGTAGGCCTGCCTCGGCGGCCAGCGTGATCATGGCTCGAACTCTGGTGTCGGACGCGAACAGGGCCTTACGGATGATCGGGTCCGGGCACGGCCTGGGAAGGGGCTTGGGCGACCGGGCCGGCGGGAATAGGGCGAGAGGGTCGGCGATGATTCTTCCAGTGCGGTGGAGCCAGGTCGTCCAGATGCGCAGGGAGGTGCGCGCACTTCGACGTGTCGCGGCCTTCCAACGCGGATTCGCTAGGTAGGCAACCAGCCATTCCAGATCGAGCGGGTCTGTCTCGGCGGGCACTCCGTTGAGGTAGCGCCGGACGTGATACTCGCGGAGTCCCACAGTCGTCTCGGACCGCTCTGAGGCGCGAAGCCAAGCGGTCCAGAGAGGCAGCTGTGCGATGACGTCCATGCTGCCCACAGTGCCCAACCGTCCAAGCTCGTATCCAGGGGTTAGGCCACTATGGGGATAACTGGGGTGTGGGGAGGAGAGGAGCTGCGGGGGTGGCGCTATGGCGTCGGCTCCGTTGAGGAGCTCATCCAAGAGTCACCCAACCATGGTGCGTCGGCCTCGGCTTTTGCCGAAGTCGACCTCGATCACCGCGCCAGCTTCCCGTCCCTCGAGACTCTTAATCAGCGGTTCTGACGCCCGGCGTATTCTGCGGGCAGAAATGCGCGGCGTGCCGCATTCGTTTCTGTCGCTTGGTCGGACCGAGACACTGTTTCGTTTTCCATGCTTGTCGTTCGAGGATTCTGTGGAAGATTGACTCGAAGGAGCACACGGTGGCCGCGCCCACGTCCGAGACGATCACGACGGGGCCACCGCGCTACACTACTATCGGGGACTCAACTTCGTGCGAAACGGGATTGCCGTGGGCGGGCGACAAAGCTCAGTCGTCTGCCATCGGCGGCGCGGGATTCTCAATCCTGCGCGGGCAACCAGATCCATCCCTCGTCCGCCGCGGCTGCGGTGAGCTCGGTAGGCGGAGAGACCGCCCGGCCGTGCAACACCTCGCGCGCGACGACCGCGGCGATCACCGCGTCCAGCGCGTCGTCGCTTGTTGCGCACAGGCCCTGGTGCCCTGCCCAATCGAGCCACGGCCAGCGTGCGTCGAGCGCTTCGACGAGCTCGCCGCGCTCCTGTGATCCCTTCGCCTTCTTGTAGCGCACGGCTCCGAAACCCCATGCGGCCAGAGCGGCGCCCGGGTAGACCTCGCAGGCGACGCCGGTGCCGTCGAGCGGGGTGGGGGCGCCCTGCTCCCGCAGTCGCGCCGCGATAGCCGCCCAGCGGATGGCCGGGTAGGCGATCTTGTCCGCCGCGATGCTGAGCGGCGTCTTGCCGACGAGGCGGCGCACCTCGAGATCCGTCCTCCGGTAGAGAACGTCGCGGCGCCAGACCGGTCCGGTGTCCTCCGGGACGGCGAGGTCACCGGAGTGATGCCCGCCGACCGTGGGGAAAGCCGGCCGGCCCCGGGCCGATGACCGGCCGGCGGCCGGGTGCGACGGCGACTGTGCATGCCCCCGCCCCCGGCCGTCGAGCCCCGCGCGCGCCGCGGCGCGCTCCGCGGGCGGACGGGGATCAGAACTGCGGCGTCGGCAGGTACACGGTGCTGCCGTGCTCGCGGAACTCCCGCGACTTCTCGGCCATGCCCTCCTGGGCAATCCGCTCCTGGGAGGCGGCGTCGCCGTAGGTGTCGCGGATGTCCTGCGAGATCCTCATCGAGCAGAACTTCGGCCCGCACATGGAGCAGAAGTGCGCGGTCTTCGCGGGCTCGGCCGGCAGGGTCTCGTCGTGGTACTCCTCGGCCAGCTGCGGATCCAGCGAGAGCCCGAACTGGTCCCGCCAGCGGAACTCGAAGCGGGCCTTCGACAGGGCGTCGTCTCGCTCGCGGGCTCCGGGATGTCCCTTCGCGACATCGGCCGCGTGAGCGGCGATCTTGTACGTGATCACCCCGGTCTTCACGTCATCGCGATCCGGGAGCCCCAGGTGCTCCTTCGGCGTGACATAGCAGAGCATCGCGGTGCCGTAGCGGGCGATCTCCGTCGCGCCGATGGCGGAGGTGATGTGGTCGTAGGCCGGCGCCACGTCGGTGACCAGCGGGCCGAGCGTGTAGAACGGCGCGCCGTCGCACAGTTCCTGCTGGCGCTCCACGTTCTCGCGCACCAGGTGCAGCGGCACGTGCCCCGGGCCCTCGACCATCACCTGCACGTCGTACTCCCACGCCCGATGGGTCAGCTCGGCGAGGGTGTCGAGCTCGGCGAACTGCGCGGCGTCGTTCGCATCGGCGAGGCAGCCGGGCCGCAGCCCGTCGCCGAGGGAGAAGGAGACGTCGTAGCGGGCGAAGATCTCGCACAGCTCGTCGAAGTGCTCGTAGAGGAAGTTCTCCCGGTGCCGGGCCAGGCACCAGCCGGCCAGGATCGAGCCGCCGCGCGAGACGATCCCCGTGACCCGGTTCGCCGTCAGCGGCACGTAGCGCAGCAGCACCCCGGCATGGATCGTCATGTAGTCCACGCCCTGCTCGCACTGCTCGATCACGGTGTCCCGGAAGATCTCCCAGGTCAGCGCGTTCGCGTCCCCGTTCACCTTCTCGAGCGCCTGGTAGATCGGGACGGTCCCGATGGGCACCGGGGAGTTGCGCAGGATCCACTCGCGGGTGGTGTGGATGTCGTCCCCGGTGGAGAGGTCCATGACGGTGTCGGCGCCCCAGCGAGTGGCCCACTCGAGCTTGGAGACCTCCTCGGCGATCGAGGAGGTCACCGCCGAATTACCGATGTTCGCGTTGACCTTCACCAGGAAGCTGCGTCCGATGATCATCGGCTCCGCCTCGGGATGGTTCACGTTCGCGGGGATGATCGCGCGGCCCGCCGCGACCTCGCTGCGCACCAGCTCCACGTCGCAGCCCTCCCGCAGCGCGACATAGCGCATCTCCGGGGTGATCTCGCCGCGACGGGCGTAGTGCATCTGGGTGACGCGCCGGCCCGGGAGGGAGCGCAGAGGGGGCCGGGTCTCGCCGCGCCACTCGGCGCTGGCCTCGCCGCGGCGCACCGCCTCGCGCCCGTCGTCGGACAGATCGCGGGCCCGGCCCGCGTACTCCTCGACGTCGCCGCGGCCCCGGATCCACTCCTCGCGCAGCGGCGGCAGGCCCTCCTCCGGGACGCAGCCGGGGCCGGCGGTGCGGTACACCTCCAGCGGCGGGTTGGCCGTCCCGTCGGGGGAGGGGTCCTGGGCGATGCGGGTGACGGGCACCCGCAGGCCGTGCGCGGGGTCCTCGAGATGGCCGAGGCTGTGGGTGGGGTAGTTCTCAGGGCGTGCAGACATGCAGTCGCTCTCCTTCTTCCTTCGCCGGCATGACCCGGGGCAGGTTCGGTCGGTGCTCGAACCGCGACAGTTCGATCTCAGCCCGTTGCGACGGGCACCCGAGGGATCGGCGAAGACCGTAGCAGACGCATGCGGTCGCGTCCGAGGCGTCCGCGACGGCCGCCGGACCGCCACGCAGGGGTTCCTCGTCGACGAATACCGTGAGGTGATCCCCCGCACCGCGTGCTCGAGCTGGATCAGAACCTGTGCGTGCCCCGCAGCGGGCGGGGGACGCGCCTCGGGCAGGCCCAGCGGCGGGAGGTGTGGGCGATCGTCGAGGCGACCTGGGAGTTTAACGGTGCAGACGCAGTGATCGCGCTTCGGCTGCGGGCCGCCGCGGGGTGGGTCCCGGAGGTCGGCGTCTAGGGCGGGCGGATCCCGCAGCTTCGTGACGTGGTCTTCTTACCGCTTACCGCGATCGGTGACGGTGGCATACCGGAGGAGAGGAGCACGGCCGAGGCGCTGAGCGGCGGCGTCGAGTCGATGCTCGCGTACGACGAACTGCTGGCTCGCAGCGCGCTCGCGGGGGTGCAGTTCCCCCGAGAGTACGAGGGAGTGCTCTCGACCGCGGCGACCGAGGTGTCCGAGGGTGCACTGGCCCGCGGCGAGCTGGCTCGCTGGGAGGACCTCGACCTCTACGAGATCGTCGCTCGGCCGGAGTTGGCGACCTGGCGCACGCCTCGACGCAGCTACGTCTGGTCCTTCGCCGAGCCCTTCGACGAGGACTTCAGTCGGGCGCCCTGCTCGCCGGACGGCCGGCTCCGTTGGTGTGTCGCCGAGGTCGGCCTGCGCGTCAGGCGCGGTCACCGCCTCACCCGTCACGTCGTCCGTCTAGGGCAGGATCTGCGCTGAGCTCCCGACCAGTTCCTCGAGGAACGGCGGCTCCGCCCCGCGTCGTCCCACAGTGATCGCGGCGCTGCGCAGAGCGGTTGCGGCCCATGACTCTGCGGCCTGCTGAGGGACGGCGCCGTCGCGGATTTCCTGATCCGCGTCGGCGGTGAGGATCGCAAAGAGCAGGCCCGACATGAACGCATCGCCCGCCCCGATGGTGTCGGCGACGGTGACCGGCAGCGCCGGGATCTCGGCGGTCCAGTGCGGGGTGCTGAGCGTGCAGCCCTGGGCGCCACGGGTTACGACGAACAGCGCCACCCCCGACGCGTGCATCCGGTCCGCGACATCGACGAGGGGCTCGGCGGGATACAGCCACTCGAGGTCCTCATCGCTCATCTTCACGACGTGCGCCCGGTCGGCGAAGCGCTCCACCCGGCTGCGGATGCCGGCCACAGGCAGGCCGAGCGACGGCCGGACGTTCGGGTCGAAGCTGAGGAGCGTGCCCGGGTGTGCAGCGGAGAGTGCTGCCTCTACTGCGGCGGCGCCCGGCTCGATCGCCGTCGCCAGCGAACCGGTGTGGACGAGGCGCACCGGGTCGAGCCGGATCTCCCCGGGGTCCCATTCGATGTCGAAGCGGTAGGTCGCCGCGCCATCCGGACCGATCTGCGCCTCGGCGGTCGACGTCCTCTCCGGGGGCTCAGTGCCGGCCTCGCGCAGCCTCACGCCCGACTGCTCGAGGTGCTCGCGCAGAGCGTCGCCGTTCACGTCGGTGCCCAGGCGGGTAAGCAGCTCGGCGGGGACTCCGAGCCGCGCGAGACCCACGGCGACGTTCGCGGGACTGCCCCCGGGCCGAGACCGCACCGTGCCGTCCTCTTCGTGGACGATGTCGGTCAGAGCCTCCCCGATGACCAGAGCGGTGGGCTCGCTCATGCCGCGGGTTCGGTGAGGACGGTGACCGTGCGAGCACCTGGGAAGATCTGCTGGGAGATCAGGGCGCGGCCACCGTCGAGCTCGAGGTCCACGCACGAGCGGTCGACGACGAGATCGAAGGCGACCGTGGCCCCGGCCCGTGCCGAAGCGTAGGGCTGGGAGTGCGTGTGCTCGGGGGCGAACGGCTCCTCATGCGCGCTGCTGCGATCCAAGGAGACGTGCCCCTCGGAGTCGATGGCGAGCACCAGATCGCGATCACGCCCGCCGTCGCCGAAACGCAGCACCAGCCGGTGCGCGGAGGCGGTGGGCAGCTCTCCGCGCAGCCGGAACGGCTCCTCCGCATCAAGATCCGCCAGCACCGCGGAGGCTGCCGGCACCTCGAGATCGAGCGTCCGGATCTCCTCGGGGATGACCAGGTGCTGGATCACCTGGAGCGTGCCGTCGGCCGCCCGCTCGAGGTGGAGCGTACGGGGGAGCGTCATCGACGAGCGCCACGGACTGGTCGGGGTCTGCTCCGCGTAGGCCCAGTTGTTCATCCAGCCCAGGAGCACCGGATCCCCCTCGACACCGGAGAAGGAGACCGCGGCATAGCAGTCCGGGCCGAGGTCCAGCGGCTGCGGCGTCGTCTCGGCCGTGAAGCGGCGACCGTCGAAGCGCCCGATCAGACTGTAGGTGCCGGAGCCGCCGGCCGGGCCGCCGGGATTGGTGCTGAGCACGAGGACCCATGAGTCCTCCCCGCCGTCAGGGCTCGGCACGCGCAGCAGATCGGGGCACTCCCAGATGCCGCCATCGAGACCTGGGTGGGTGAACACGGAGATGGGCTCCCAGGCCAGCAGATCATCAGAGGCATGGAAATGGACGCTGTGGTCGAGGGCCTCGACCGCGACCATGATCCAGCGGCCGCTCTCCCGGTGGAAGAACACCTTCGGGTCGCGGAAGTTCTCCGAATCACGAGTGAGAACGGGATTGTCCGCATAGAAGGTCCAGGTCGCGCCGTCGTCCTGGGAGTAGGCGATCGACTGGGCCTGTATGCCCGGCGTCGTGGGATGGGTCTGCGTGAAGGCGCTGGTGTAGAACGCGACGAGCGGGCCCTCTCCCCCGGGGGTGCCGAGGCCGGAGGTGTTCTCGTGATCGTGGACGATGCTTCCGGAGAAGATCATCTCCGTCTCGGAGAAGGGCAGTGCGACGGGCAGGTTGGTCCAGGTCGCCAGGTCGCGCGAGATCGCGTGACCCCAGGACATGTTGCCCCACGTGCTCCCGAGAGGATTGTTCTGGAAGAACGCGTGCCACATGCCCTTGTGCCGGATGAGGCCGTTGGGGTCGTTCATCCAGGTGTCCTCCGCGGTGAGATGGAACCTCGGGCGGTGGATGTCGGTGAGCGCAACGGGCGATGAAGTCGAGTTCATGATCTCTCTCGGGAGGCGGGTAGGGCAGGAGTCGTGGCTCCGAGGCGTCGGGGGCGTCAGGAGTTCGCGGTGAAGCGGTCGTAGGCGGCCTGGTAGACCTCGATCACCTCGGGCAGGCCGATCGTCTCCAGCTGGTTGACGTAGGCGTCCCACTCCTCCTCGATGCCGCCCCGCACGATCCAGGTGGCGATCTTCTCGGTGACCAGGGTGCTGATGTCGGTCTCGATGGTGCTGATCCGATTCAGCTCATCGACCGAGAGCATCACCGGCGGGTACTTCTCGTTGGCGCGGTGGGGCTCGTAGAACTCGGCGATCTGGGCCTGGCGCTCGGCGGCGCGCGGCTCGGCCAGCACGACCGTCTCGAAATCCTGCGCCGTGATGATCTTCGGGCCGCCCGGGGCGACCTTCACGCGGCGCTCCTGCTCGGTCTCGCCCTCGCCGACGGGGATCTGCTCGAGCAGACCGTCCTCGTTGATCTGCTGCGAGACCCCGATCGGTCCCCAGTTGGCCTGTGCGCTCATCACCGGATCGAAGAGCATGTCCGCCCAGCGCAGAGTGGCCGCAGCGTACTGGTTGGTGCGAGTGATCGCGAAGGCGCCGCGGTTGATCTCCTGGTTGTTGGCGACGCAGGCACGCTGGACACCATCCGGGCCCGGGAAGATCGGCACGATCGCGTAGTTTCCCGCACGCTCGGGCCCGACCACCTCAGGGACCTCCCAGAAGTAGAACGACCCCAGGGACTGCGGCTCCGCCTTGCCCTTGGCGACGAACTTGACGTAGTCCTGAGAGAAGGCCTCCTGGTCGATGAGGCCCTCGCCGTACCAGGTGTGCAGCTCCGCGATCGCGTCGCGGAAGCCGTCAGTGTTCGCCGTGAAGAGGACCTTCCCGTCCTGCACGATGCGATGGTCGGGGTTGTCGGCCTGGCCGCCGATCGCCGCGATCAGGTCGGCGATGCCCCCGACGTCGAGGAAGGACAGCGGGAGGACCCCGCTGGGCCCGTTCTCCTTGAAGGTCAGCAGCGCCTGGTGGTACTCCTCGACCGTGGTGGGCATCTCGAGATCGTGCTCCGCGAGCCAGTCCGTGTTGATGAACAGCATGCTTGGGAACTCGACCAGCCCCATCTCCTCCACGGAGGGCAGGGTGTAGATGTGGCCGTCCGACGCCGTGATCGCGGCCTTGATGTCCGGACGCTCCGCGAGGATCCCCGCCAGGGTGGGGGCGTGCTCCTCGATCATGTCCTCCAGAGCGATCAGGGTGCCATTGGCCCCGTACTTGGCGACCTCGGCATCGGAGAGCCCGGTGTTGAAGAGGGCGTCGGGGAGCTCACCGCTGGCCAGCAGCAGGTTCTTCTTCTCGCCCCAGACCTCGTCGGGCTCGTTGTTCCAGGCGATCTCGATCCCGGAGTCAGCGCTCCAGGTCTGGACCAGCTCCATCGACTCGTAGTCCGGTGCGAGCGGAGACTTCGCGCCGCCGAAGGTGAGGGTCAGCTCCTCCGTCACGATCGGCAGGCCCGAGTCGGTCAGTCCGACCTCGGAGGAGAGGTCATCGGTGGTGCGCTCCGAGGGGCGGGAACAGCCAGCGACGCCCAGCATCGTGACTCCGAGGGCGGTGGCTGAGAGGGTGAATCGACGACGAGAAAGCATGACGGAACTCCTTTGTAACGGTGTGCATTGTGGGTGGGACGGAGCGGGAGAAGCGGAGCGAGGCAGGCGGCGACGTGTCAGCTCTTCAGGGCACCGAGCGTCGCGCCCTTGATGAAGTGGCGCTGGAGGAAGGGGAAGGCGATGAGCAGCGGGATCGTGGAGACGACGATCATCGAGTACTTGAGCAGCTCGCCCATCCTCTGCGCAGCGGCGGTGCTGTCCATCGAAGCCATGTCCATCCCGGAGGAGGAGGCCTGGGACTGGATGAGGACATTGCGCAGGATGAGCTGCAGCGGATACTTCGATTCGTCGTTCAGATAGATCATCGCGTCGAAGAACGCGTTCCAGTTCGCCACCAGATGGATCATCACCATCAGGACGATGAGCGGCTTCGACAGCGGTATCGCGATCCCGAAGAAGAAGCGGAAATCGGACGCGCCATCGAGCTGCGCGGCTTCCCGCAGCTCCGGGGAGAGGTTCTGCTCGAGGAACGTGCGCGCGATGATCAGGTTCCACACGCCCACGGCTCCGGGCAGCACCACCGCCCACAGGGTGTTGAGCATGCCCAGTTCCTTGACCACGAGGTACCGGGCGATCATGCCGCCGTCGAAGAACATCGTGATCACGAACAGGATCATGAACAGGTTGCGCCCGGGCATGTCCCTCCTGCTCAGCGCGTAGGCGCCGGTGAGGATCATCGCCACGCTGAGCGTGGTGCCCACCACGGTGTAGAGGACGGAGTTCGCGAATCCGCGCACGATCGTGGACGTGCCGAAGATCGTCAGGTACCCGTCGAAGGTGACGCCCCGGGGGAAGAGGATGACCTTGCCCTGCTGGACCAGGTTCGGGTCGGAGATCGAGGCGATCACGATGAAGTAGAGCGGGTAGATGATCGCGATGATCGACAGACCGATCAGACCGTAGGTGACCAGTACGAACAGAGGATCGGCCAGCCGTCGGTGGAAGGGCTCTCGGCGCAGCGAGTTCTTGGCGGGGGACAGAATGCTCGACATGTTCATCACCACAGGCTCGACTGGTTGGCCTTCTTCGCGACCCAGTTGAAGGTCAGGAGGAGAAGGAGATTGAGGACGGAGTTGAACAGCCCGATCGCTGCGGAATAGCTGAACTGGGCGTTCTGCAGGCCGGTCTTGTAGACGTAGGTGTTGATGACCTCGGAGGTGGGGAGATTGAGGTCCGTCTGCATGAGGTAGACCTTCTCGAAGCCGAGGTTGAAGATGTTCCCCACTGCGAGGATGAACAGAATCGTGATCACCGGGAGAATGCCCGGAATATCGATGTGCCGGATCCGCTGGAAGCGGTTCGCGCCGTCCATACGGGCGGCCTCGTGCAGTGAGGGGTCAATCGCCGTCAGCGCTGCGAGGTAGATGATCATCGAGAAGCCGGCGTTCTGCCAGATGTCCGAGCCGATGTACAGGGGTCGGAACCACTCCGGGCTGCCCATGAAGTAGATCGGATCTCCGCCCAGGAGCGAGATCGCGTGGTTGACCATGCCAGAGCTGGGCGAGAACAGCAGGTGGATCATGCCCACGACGACCACGACCGAGATGAACGAGGGCGCGTAGAGCACGGTCTGCGTGAAACGCTTGAACCGTTCGCTGGGCAGCTGGTTCACGATCAGCGCGAGGATGATGGGGACGGGGAACGCCACCAGCAGCCCGACGGTGTTGATCGTCAGGGTGTTCGCGACGAGCCGTTCGAACTGGAACGAGTTCACGAAGGCGACGAAGTGGTCCAGCCCCACCCACGGGCTCCAGAAGAACCCGTCGACCGGGTTGTAATCGCGGAACGCGATCTGGGCGCCGTACATCGGCCAGTACTTGAAGACGAAGAGGTAGATCAGCGACGGCGTCAGTAATACGTATAACTGCCAGGCGTGAAAAACGCGGACCGGGAGTCGCCGTTTCGCGCGCGGGGGAGGCGTTTTGTTTGGTGACGCGGCGACTTCGGCACCGTGGTCAGCGGTGACCGGGTGCGCGTTGTCGGCCACATCGACAGCGGGTGAAGGAGACATCATCGTCCTTTCAGAGGGGCAACGGACTGGCGATGGATGACGGGACAGTGGATCAGGTGGACCTCCGCCGGAGCGTCTGCATCGAGCACGAGAGCGGCCGCACGATCGCCCATCTCGGCGAAGGGCAGGCGAACGGTGGTCAGCGGCGGATGGAAGAAGTCGCGCAGCAGATCCTGATCGTCGAAGCCCACGATCGACACGTCCTCGGGGATCCGCAGACCGAGCTCGGCAAGGGCCTGGTACGCGCCGAGAGCGCTGCGGTCGTTGCCGCAGAAGATGGCTGTCGGGGGCTCATCGAGGCTCATCAGGTGCCGGGAGGCCTCGAACCCGGAGCGCTGCACTCCTTCGCCCCGGTAGACGAGGTCCGGGTCCGGATCGATGCCCGCCTCGCGCAGAGCTCGCTCGTACCCCTCGCGCCGCCCGCGCGCCGCAGGCAGGACATCATGGATGTTGATCATCGCGATCCGGGTGTGCCCGGCATCGAGCAGGACCTTCGTCGCCTCGTACCCACCGGTGACCTCGTCCGGCGTGACGCTCGGGACCCTGTTGTCCCGCTCTCGGGCGTTCAGGCATACCGCCCGCGTGCTGAGTGCTGCTGCCGGGATCTCCACCTCGCGGTGATACATGGCGGTGTAGATGACTCCGCGCACGCGGTGCGAGAGCATCGTCCCGATCGCTGCACTCTCGAGGGCGTCGTCGCCACCGGTGTCGATGGTCATGAGCATGTGGTCGTCCTGCCAGGCGCGGTCCTGGGCGCCCTTGATGAGCATTCCCGAGAAGGGCGCGGTGGCGACCTCGTCGCCCACCAGCCCGATGATCTCGGCCACGCCTGTCTTCAGGCTCTTCGCCTGGAGGTTGGGGTGGTAATCGAGGTCCGTCGCGGCGTCCCGCACGCGCTGCGCCGTAGTCTCCGAGGCGCGCCCTGCGTACGACCCGCTGAGGACGATGGACACCACGGCCTGGGAGACGCCGGCGGCTGCGGCGACGTCATTCATGGTCGGGCGTTGCGCCATCTCTCGCACCTCCGGATCTCGTCGATCGTCGCCTCGGACCGGTCACGTCCACGCTGGCGTTATTCGTATGACGCAGATCGTGGATCACGCAGCCCCTCCTGTCAAGCGCTGTGCGGATCTCGGTCTCCCACGCGCCGCAGGACGAGTGGTACGACTACGAGCACAACACCGTCGGCTTCGCGGGCGACGGCGAGTCCGACTGCCCGATCCTCGACCCCTTCGTCGCCGATGACGAGGTGCAGATGTGGGTCACGATCGGCGGGAGCGTCACCTACGTCACGCAGATCGGTGGCAGCACCACGGTGCCCCAGGGGCCGGCGGCCTCAGCGCCCCAGCAGGCGGGCGAAGAAGCCCTTCTCCGGGGCCACCTCGGCGTGGCCGGGGCAGCGGTCAGCGGGGCGGACGTCCTTCATGACCTGGTCGACGTGCTGGCCGCAACCGGCCCAGGTGGTCTTGCCGCAGGTGTTGCAGGTGGTGGCTCGGCACATGGAGTGCTCCTTCGATGAGAGATGAGAGAAGAGAGGGGTGTGAGCGGGGTGCGGGGCACGGTCCGGCGCGCCCCGCGGGGGTGGGGGGTAGGCCGCCCGGCAGAGGAGCTGCGGGCTCCGACGCAGGGCGGGTGGCCTCAGCGAGCCGCGACGCCGCCGGGCACCAGGGCGGTCTCGACGGTGGGGGAGTCGGCCGTGCGGTTCCACGGCATCCTGGCGAGCAGCGCGGCCATGGCGCAGGTGTCGCTGAGCGCCGAGTAGGTGAGCCCGGCGCCGATCGCGCCGGCGAACAGTCCTAGCCGGGGGTGGATCAGCTGCCCGGCCACGGTGCCCGCAAGCACCAGGGTGCCAGCGGTCATCCGCACCTGGCGGTCCATAGCCCAGCGCCCGCCGCTGCGGTTCACGCCGCCTACGGCGTCCTGGTAGGCGGCGATGCCGCCGTCGAGCACGTCGATGCCCTCCAGGCCGGACTGCAGCAGCGCTTTGCAGGCCTTCCCGGCACGGGCACCGGAGCGGCACACCAGCACCACGTGCTCGCCCATGCGGCCAGCGAGCGTGTCGGTGTGGGCGGTGAGCAGGTCCAGTGGCACGTTGTACGAGCCGGGGATGTGCACGGCCTCGAACTCGCCCGGGGTGCGCACGTCGATCACCATCAGCTCGGGGTCCGTGCTGAGCCGGTGGGCGAGCTCGGCAGGGGTGACGGTGCGGGTGGTGGCGGTGGCGGTCATCGGGCGTCCTCTCCGGTGGTCTGCAGGGCGTGCTGGGCGGCGGCCCACTGGGACCAGCCGTTGTAGCTGCCCTCCAGCTCGACCACGTCGTAGCCGGCGCGGCGCAGCGCGGCCGCGGCCACGGAGTTGCGCAGACCGGACTGGCAGAAGGTGATCAGGCGGCCGGCGTCCTTCGCGGGCAGGTCGCCGGGGTGGAACAGCACCTTGCCGGCGGAGAGCTGGTCGGCGTCGTCCACCGTGCCGGCGGCGTGCTCGGTGCGGGTGCGCACGTCCAGAAGGTTCGCGGTCGGCTCCTGCTCGCGCAGCGCGGCGAGGTCCGCCGGGGCCACGGTGGCAGGGGCGGTCAGCTCCAGCCCGTCCAGGGTGGGGGTGTAGCCGGTGAGCGCGTCCACGCCCACCCGCACGAAGTGGTCGCCGTAGGCGGCGGCGGTGGAGGCGTCGGGCGCGAGCACCACCAGCTGGGCGTCGTCGGCCTCGGGGTCGAAGGCCCAGCCGATGTGGGTGGCGGCCTTGTCGAGGGACGGGATGGACAGCGCACCGGGCACGGTGCCGGTGTGCACCTCCGCCACGGGACGGGTGTCCACCAGGGCGAGGGAGCCGTCGGCGAGGCCGCCGGATAGCGCCTGGGGGGAGACCTCGCGCGGGGCGGGGCGCTTGCCCAGCAGGGCGGGGCCGTCGGTGTTCTGCCGCTTCATGCGGGCGAAGTAGGCGTGGGCGTCGGGCTGGCCGTCCAGCAGCTCGTCGATGAAGCCCTGCTCGTCGTCGTTCTCCAGGAACGGGCCCCACCAGGCGAACTTCCGCTCGTAGCCCACCGTGGTGGAGGGCAGCGCGCCCAGCGCCTTGCCGCAGGCGGAGCCTGCGCCGTGGCCGGGGTACACCTGCACGTGATCGGGGAGGGTGAGGAAGGCGCTCTTCAGGGAGGCGAACAGCTGCTTCGCCCCGGCGAAGCGCGTGTCCTGCATGCCCACGGCCTCGTCGAGGAGGTCCGGGCGGCCCAGATCCCCGGAGAATACGAAGTCGCCGGTCAGGAAGTAGCCGGGCTCGTCCGCGAAGGCGCCGTCGGTGACGAGGTAGCTGAGGTGCTCGGGGGTGTGGCCCGGGGTGTGGCGGGCGGTGACGGTGATGTTGCCCAGCTGGATCGTCGCGCCGTCGTGCAGGCGCTCCGCCTCGAAGCCGTACTGCCAGTCCTCGCCGCCCTCGCCGGAGACGTACGCCGTGGCGCCGGTGGCGGCGGCGAGCTCGCGGGTGCCGGAGAGGAAGTCGGCGTGGATGTGGGTCTCGGTCACGGCCGTGATCGTCATGCCGTGGTGGGCGGCGAGGTCGAGGTAGACCTGGATGTCGCGCCGCGGATCGACCACCAGCGCTTCCTTCTGTGCTTGACAGCCGAGGAAGTACCCGGCCTGGGACAGGTCCTCGTCATAGATCCGTTCGAGAAGCATCGTTCCTCCAGTAGGTGTGCGGGATGGCCAGCGGATGGGATACCCCCGAGGGTATCAGGTACCCCGGGGGGTATGCGAGGCGGGCCGGGCGGTGCGCAGCGGACAGGACGACACCAGCACCCAGCATCCGGCGGCGAGCAGGGCGAGAAGCGCCACGACTCCGCCGACGACGGCGCCCGGGAGCTCCTGCACGAGGACGAGGGCCCCCATGGTGAGGACGAACACCCCGAAGCCCGTGCGCAGTGCCCGTTCGGGGAGATGGCCTGCCGCTCGCGCGCCGAGCAGGGAGCCGAGCGCGGCCGCCAGCGTCACCCCGCCCACCAGGGCCCAGTCCAGCGAGACGGAGGTGAGATAACCGGCGAGGCCTGCGAATGACTTCATTGCGATGACCACCAGCGACGTGCCCACGGCGACCGGCATCGGCAGTCCGGCCAGCAGCACCAGCGCGGGCACCACCAGGAAGCCGCCGCCCGCGCCGACGAGCCCGGTCACCAGGCCCACCGCGAGCCCCTCGAGCACGATCCTGCTCGCGGACGGCTCCCGGGCCGGTCCCTCCTCCGCGGGCGCGCCCCGTCGGCCCCGGAGCATCGCGACCGACGTCGCGATCATCATCAGTGCGAACGCGACCATCAGCACTGTGCTCGGGATGTGTCCGCCGAGGAGCCCGCCCAGGAAGGCCCCGGTCATCCCGGCGGCCCCGAAGGTCACGCCGGTGCGCCACTGCACCCGGCCGGCGCGGGCGTAGCTGACGGCGCCGACGGCCGAGGTCACGCCGACCACGACGAGCGAGGCGGCGATCGCCTCCTTGGCCGGAAGCCCCGCCACGTAGGCGAGGATCGGCACCGTCAGGATCGAGCCCCCGCCGCCGAGCAGACCCAGGGAGACTCCGATGAGTACGGCCAGCAGCAGGGTGAGCGCGAGGGTGGGTGTCACGAGGGGCCTTTCGAGAGGTGGGTCGGAGGCTCGCGGCGCGTCCGCCTCCGTCGCCAAGTCTTCCACATACCCCAGGGGGTATGCAAGACACCCCGGGGGGTATAATCTGGGGTGTGTGGACCGACCCGAGGAGAGCGCCATGGACCTGAACCCCGATGACATGACCCCTGTGGTCAACCGCCTCAAGCGCGCCCAGGGGCAGCTCGCGGCCGTCACCCGGATGATCGAGGAGGGCAAGGACTGCAAGGCCGTCGTCACGCAGCTTTCCGCCGTCTCCAAGGCGCTGGACCGCGCCGGCTTCGCGATCATCGCCAGCGGCATGGAGCAGTGCATGACCAGCCCGGAGGCGGACCTGGACCGCAAGGAGCTCGAGAAGCTGTTCCTCACGCTCGCGTGAGAGGCGGGGCGTGCCAGTGACCACGGACGTCGTCGTCTTGCCCCGGAGGGTAGCGGTCAGTCGACCGGCAGTGCCTCGTACTCCGCGTCGGTCACCGGCTCGAGCCACTCGGTGCGCACGCCCTCGCCGGGCGTGATGAGGGCGAGGTGCGAGAACCACGAGCCGGCCTTCGCGACGTGCCAGTTGTTGCGGCAGCCCGGTTCGAAGGTCACCCTGCTGACGGTGACGGCGCCGCGCGTGAGCGGGGCCAGGAAGGACCGCCCGGTGAGGTGCTGGGCGAAGGCGTCGTTCGGCTCCCCGACGGGGAAGGGCTGGGTGAAGGTCTGATCCGTCATGGGGTCAGCCAACTTCCGTCGGCCGTCCGCGAACCGGGCCCCGGCAGGGCACCCCGGACTCGCTCCGCCCTACTGACCCCACCATCGAGACGAGGGGAGCGGTCTTGACCATCACGTGGCACGGGGTGCTCGACCCCGACGTCCTGAACGACGCTCTTGTCGACCACTCCGCCCGCCTCGCGGACGCCGCGAAGGCGGGCCGCTGGGACACGGTCCTGGACCTCGTCGAGGACAGCACCTGGGGCGACGCGAATCAGTGGCGGATCGACGGCCGCTCCTGGTTCGCCCCGCTGCACCAGGTGGCATGGCTCGGCGCCCCGGCGGACGTCGCGGAACGGCTGCTCCGCGCCAGCGCGTGGCGGTCGCTGCGCACAGCCGACGGTGATCGGCCGATCGACCTCGCTCGTCGGCGCGGACACCACCACCTGCTCGAGACGCTCGGCGTGCGCGACCTCAGCACGAGCGACCAGCGTCGTCATGCGGCCTGGGACGCGCACCTCGAGGACCTGATCGCGGAGCGCACCCGGAGGCTCGACCCGGTCCGCTTCCGACCGGTGCCCACCGAGCTGCTGGTCGTGGAGCAGATGGAGACCCTGTGGGTCCCGTACCCCGGGATGTACGGCGGATTCAGCCTGTCCGTCCATCGCGGCCGGCTCGTCGTGGAGAGCTGGAGCCGCGTGGCGGGCGGCTCGGGTCAGGCCCACGTCATCACCGAGAGCGGGTGCGTGCTGGTCGAGGAGGGCTTCGTCTGATCCGTCGGCCGCGGAGATGACGACACCGCGACGTCGGGGTTCCTGTCCCGCTACCTGTCCGCGCTCATGCACCGCCCGTACATCCGCCAGATCTCGTCCTCGAGCTCGCGGACGAGGGCTCGGGCCCGGGCGTCCGCGGCGATCCGCAGGTACTGCTCGTCCTCGACGATCCTCACCAGGGTGTAGAGGTCGGCTCCGGCGTCGAACGAGGACTTCGTCTGTTTGCGGAGCTCTGTGAGCCAGGTCCGATAGACCTCCGCCGGAGGTCCTCGTCATGCGCCGGAGAGTAACCGTCGTGATGACGGGCCGGAGCCGGATGCCGGGAGCAGCCCTCCCTCACTCCTCCTCGTCCTCGTCGCTCTCCACGTTCCACCAGGCGCCGCAGTCCTCGCACGTCCGGTCGCTGAAGACCAGGAGGCATCCCTGCCACTGCACCCACGGCGGATCCTCCTCGTCGAGGCGCGGGTCCGGGCCTCCGAGCGGATGGTGGATCACCTGGCCCGATCCGCACACGGGAAAGGTGACCGTCGGGGCGGGGATGACGGAGAGCCACGATCCCACCGCCGTGACCAGGGCCTGGGGCATCACCGGGACCGGGAACCCGGGCCGATCCTGGTCCGTGAGCTCGAGGACCTTCTGGACGAGCTGCGGATAGGCGATGACCTCGCTCCCGCCGATGTCGTACACGCCGTGGGTGCTGTGTGCCGGCGCTCTCGAGCAAGACCGGACTCGCCCTGTCGCGGCGAGCGGCCTCGTACGCTACGCGCATGAGCCCCGATCGTCCCGCCTCCCGTCCCGGCGCGTGGTGGGTGGTCGGCCTCGCCGTCGTGGTGGCTGCGCCGCTCCTGGCCGCGTCGCTGCGCGCCGAGGGCGAGGGGCCGGGGACCGTCGCCGGCTGGGCACTGGGAATCGCGCTGACCTGGACCGTCGGCGGACTGCTGATCATGCGGCTGGCACCTTCGGATCTCGCCGGCCGGGCCCCGGGGCGCGCACCGAAGGTCGCGGTGGCCGCCGCAGGCGTCGGCCTGGCCGCGGCCTCGCTGGCAGGCGGTCTGGTCCTGGCCGGTATCCCGACCACTGCCCCGTGGGTGGCAGGTCCCGTCGCCGCAGCGACCGACGGGCGGTGGGGTGTGCTCGCGGTCGCGCTGGTGGCGGGCGCCGCTGAAGAGGTGTTCTTCCGCGGCGCGCTGCCTCGGCTGCTCACCGGCCCGGCCCGCTGGGTGGTCCCCACCGCGGTGTACGTCCTCGTCACGCTGTGCACCGGCAGCCCTGCTCTCGCGGTGATGGCCCTCCTGCTGGGACCGGTGGCGATGTGGGCCCGCGAGACCTCCGGCTCACTCGCCGGGGCGCTCTTCGTCCACGCCCTCTGGACGCTCACCATGGTGGGACTGTTCCCCGCCGTCATCGTCCGTGTCGGCGTCGTGGGCTGAGGCGTCCAGCTGCTCGAGCCGAGCGAGTCGATCCGCGGCCTGACGGCGGCGCTCGTCCTCGGGGCGCTCCCACCATGCGGGGCCCCGCTCTCCGAGACCTTCCTTCGCGAGCTGGACGCGGTCTCGAGCTGAGCGGACGCTCGCCGGGTCGTCGTCGCGGCCGGCGCGCCCGACCTGGGAGCGGGCTCTGCCCAGATGGCTCTTCAGCGCCCGGACCACGTCGGCCTCCAGCGCCGGGTCCGTGCGTCGCCATCTCCGTCCCCGGATGACCAGAAAACGGTCGTCGCCGTCCGTATCGTCCACGCCAGGCCTCGCCTCGTCGCTGCGGTTCATCCCACCCACTCCAGGAACTCCTCCGCCGTCAGCACGGGCTTCTCCCACCTCGCGGCGTTCTTCGCCTTGGTCGACTGAGAGCCGGCTTCGGCGACGACGAGCACGTCGGTCCGGGTCTTGGTGAGGGTCGGGACGGGGACGAGGCCGCGCGCCTCGGCCATGGCGTGCAGCTCCGCCTTCTCGAGGAATCCGTGCCGGGGTGAGTGGACGGTGCCGGAGAAGCAGACCTTCGCGCCCGGCACGAGCACGTCGGCCGCGCTGATCGGGCCTGTCGCCTCGAAGCCCGCGGGCAGGACCCGCACCCCGAAGTGCTCTTCCACTGCGTGCAGCCGCTCGATCACCTCCGCGTCCGGCGCGGGCACGCGCGCGAAGGTGCGCTCGAGCAGGCGTGCGAGCACGGCGGCGGAGTCGTCCTCGGCGCCGAGGCTCCCGCCGACGAGGAAGCCCGTCGGCGCGCTCGTCCCCTCCGCGCCCGTGGTGCGAGCGAGCAGATAGCCGTGCCCGGTGACGGCCTGGCGGAACGTGTCCCCGGTCCCGACCAGCTCCTCCCCGGCAGACCGCATTCGCGTGACCGCATCGCGCACGGCCCGGGCGCGCTCGAGCGCCGTCGGCGCCGATGCGCGGCGGCGCTCGTCGGCCGTGAGCAGCCGGGACGGCACGTCGAGCCCGAGCGGCACCTGTTCGACGATCCCGTTGCGCTTGAGCTCGAAGTCGACCTGCGCGAGTTGGGTGTCCACGCCGACGCCGACGGGCACCCGGCCCGCGAGCAGCGCGCCGAGCGCCGGCCACGCCTCCGCCAGCAGCGGGGCGAGCAGGACGTCGCGCGTGGTCAGGCAGAACTCGTCCCGCGCGGAGAACAGGTCGCTGGTGGGGTTGATGACCGTGGAGACCTCGTCCCCGTCGTCGGTGACCACCGCGATCTCCACCGGCCGCGGCCGCCATCGGTCCCCGGTCGTGCCCACCGTGAGGACCGACAGATACGCCTCGCCGAGCGACGACGCGCTCCCCGCCCCGCTGGACAGATACCGCCGCACCCGCTGATCGGTCTTCAGGTCCCGCGGCAGCACCTCGCGCTTCAGCACCAGGCCCTCGAGGCTCGTGCACCGCGACAGCGCGACGTACAGCTGCCCGTTCGCGAAGGTGCCGCCGGTGAGGTCCACGACCACGCGCTCCAGGGTCTGGCCCTGCGACTTGTGGATCGTGATCGCCCAGGCCAGCTTCATCGGCAGCTGCGTGAACGTGCCGACCACCCGGTGCACGAGCGACCCGCCCTCGACGCCCGGACGCGTGATCTCCCAGGTGTGCTCGCGCACCTGCTCCGTGCGGCCGTCGCGCAGCAGCACGGTGATCACCGGCCCGTCGGCATCCGAGGCGATCTCCGTGATGCGCCCCAGCGTGCCGTTCACCCAGCGATCCAGAGGATCGTTCGTGAGCAGCATGATCTGCGCGCCGACAGCGATCCGCAGCGCCTCGTCGGTCGGCTTCTCGAAGCCGTCGGTGTCCCCGGTGACGTGCGCCCGGAAGGTGCGCTCCGGGCTCGGGAGGCGCTCGAGCATCTGCCGGTTCCGGGCACCGACGATCCGGTTGGTCGTCGCGAGGGTCAGCCAGAACTCGTCGAGGTCCGGCTCGAAGTCCGGGTCCGTCCGACGGTTCAGCTCGGCCCGCGCCTCCTCGAGGAGGTTGCCCTCCCGCACCGCGTTCAGCAGGTCCACGAGATGGTCATCGCCCTGCTGGCGGAAGACCGTCGACAGCTCGACGACCGGGAACGTCTCCTCGTCGAAGGAGCGGGCGGAGAAGAAGAACGGCGTGCCGTAGCGCTCCTCGATCCAGCCCGCCTCGTGATCGGTCACCACCGGCGGCAGCTGGTACAGGTCGCCGACGAGCACCAGCTGCACCCCGCCGAAGGGCGTGCCGGGCCGCGGCCCGAACCGCTCGAGCGCCGCAGCGAGCGCATCGAAGAGGTCCGCCCGCACCATCGACGCCTCGTCGATGATCAGCGTGTCCAGCTCCTTCAGCGCGCTCGCGAACCGCGACGGGTAGTAGGAGCCGCCACGCACGTGCTCCTCGCTCACCCCGAGCGGGAAGGAGAACAGGCGGTGGATCGTGTACCCGTCCACGTTCAGCGCCGCGATGCCGGTGGGAGCGACCGTGATCGTGGAGCGGTCGGTCTGCTCGAGATAGTGCCTGATCAGCGTCGACTTGCCGGTGCCGGCCTTGCCCGTGAGGAACAGGTGGTGCCCGGCATGGAGGTGCTCGAGCGCGGCGGCGAACTCGTCGGTGATGACGAGCGGGGCCGTGGTGCCGCCGACGGCCCGCGGGCGATTAGGGCCAGGTTCTGAACCGCTTCCGGCCCGAATCCGGCTCAGAACCTGGCCCGGCTGCGGAGTGGGCGTGGGCGACGGTGCGGCAACAGGTGCCGGTGCTGGCGGCTCCTCCGCTTCGGTCGCCGCCAGCCCCTTCGCCGCACAGTACTGCGCGACCAGCTCGGCCTTCAGCCGCCCCCGGTCGCCGACGGGAATGCCCTGCTCCCGCGCCCACACCCGGATCGCGGTGGGGGAGAGGTCCACCCCGTCGCGCGGCTGCTCCGGCGACGGGACCTCCGGGGCCGCGTCCGGCTCGGGCGCCGACGGTGCGGGCGTCCCTTGTTCGGGCCCCGTCTCCGGCGACGGCACCGACGGGCCCGCCGTCGGCGCGACGCCCGGCCCGTCGGCCATGCTCCGCAGCGCTCGCGAGGCGGTGAGCGGGGCGTCGTAGCCCGTCTGCCGGTCCATCGCGAGATACCGCTCGAGCAGCCCCGCGCCGCATAGGCGTCGCCGAGCGCGGAGTGCGCCTGCTGATGCGGCACCCCGAGAGCCGCGCAGCACTCCGCGAGCGTGCGCCGCGACAGCTGCGGGAGGTAGACGGTGCTGCCCTGCAGCGTGCAGTAGCTGCCGATCCGCGGCATCGGCAGACCGGCCCGCTCGAGCTCCGCCCGCAGGAAGCCGAGGTCGAACTCGGCGTTGTGCGCGACGACCACGAGGCCCTGCAGTGCGCTGCCGATCGTGAGGGCGAGGTCCGCGAAACGGGGCGCGTGGGCGACGTCGGCATCGGTGATGCCGTGGATGTGCGTGGCGCGCACCAGGCCGTCCGGGTGGAGGCGCGTCACCCACTGGTCGATCGGGCGGCCCTGCTCGTCCGCGCGCAGGATCGCGAGCTCGAGGATCCGGTCCCGCGCGGGGTCCAGGCCCGTGGTCTCGACGTCGATCACCGCGAAGCGCGGCGGCCCGGGGGCCGGGGCGGGGGAGTCGCTGACGACGTCCGAGGTGCGGCCGCGAAGGCGATCGAGCAGTCCCACGACGGTCCTCTCCGGGCAGGGGCGGTGATCAGCCGATCATCGCAGGAGCGGGGGACATCGGAGGCATGGTCCGCGTCGTCCGTGGGCGCCTGCCCCTATCGTTCCTCTCATCACCGCGGCGCACGCGCGCCGCCCGAGAGCTGGAGGACTCTGAGTTGGACGCATCCGTTTCTGCCATCACGTCGTGGACCTTCGTCGAGGAGTGCCCGATCCCGGAGGACGTCACGGCGCTGCTCGTGCCCGAAGAGCGCGCGATCGCGGCGTACAAGACGTTCCGCGACTCCGCCGTGTTCACGACGAAGCGGCTGATCGTGCGCGACGCCCAGGGGCTCCGCGGCAAGAAGGTCGAGATCTACTCGCTGCCCTACTCCTCGATCAACATGTGGTCCTCGGAGAACGCCGGCACACTCGACGTCAACGCCGAGATCGAGCTGTGGACGCGGGCGGGACAGATCAAGATCTCCGTCGGCCGGCACATCGACGTGCGCCGGCTCGACCTCCTCATCGCGAACGCGGTGCTGCGCTCGCACTGACCCGCGGCGGGACGGTCGGTGGGTCGAGGCCCGGCTCGCCGCCCGTCGAAGGGAACGCCGTCGCTGGCGCGAGAGCTGCTGGGAGTGGTCGAGGTCGAGCGCACCAGGGGTTCCGGGGAGACGTACACCGTCATCGAGCACTCGGCGCAGGTGCAGGAGCTTCTTCTGGCGCTGTACCGGGACGGGAACCTCTGACCCCCCCCCGCGTGACCACGTCCACTTAGCGATTGGGATAATCCCAATCGGGGCGTACGGTAGAGGCATGACGACGATCGGCGGCCGTGTCGGTGCGGCGATGCACGGCGCAGGGATGCAGCAGAAGGAGCTCGCCCAGCGCGTCGGGATGACTCCCGACGCGCTCTCCCGTGCGCTCCGCGACCAGCGAGGCTTCGCTGCTGTCGAGCTCGCCGCCATCGCAGAGGTGCTGGATGCGGACGTGCACGAGCTGATCACCGGGGCGCCGGATCCTCATCGCCTTGTGCTCGCCGCGCGCCATTCCTTCGACCACGACACGGGGGCGCGCAGCGTCGCCGGCCTCGACGAGGACCACTCCCCGCTCGCCGACGTGCGGCTCGCCTACGCGCAAATCTCGCCGGTGCGAGCGCCTCTCGAGCTCCCGTCGGACGTCGAGGGGATCCGGCGCCTTCTCCATCCCGATTTCGTGCGGCCGTTCGTCGATCGTCTGGCGGAGATCGAGGTCGATGTGGTCCGGATCGACGGCCCCAGCACCGCCTATTCGTTCCTCGTCGAGGAGCGGCCGGTCATTCTGCTGCCTGAGAGCGGCAACTGGTTCCACGAGAACTGGTCGCTCGCCCATGAGCTGGGACATCTCGCGCTCAGGCACGAGGGCGTCGTCCCGGGCACCGCGCTCGCCGATGTGAAGGAGCGTGAGGCGAACGCCTTCGCCGCCGAGCTGCTGCTGCCTGCCGTCACACTGCAGCAGATCGACTGGGCAGAAATCCGTCCTGCAGAGGTCGCCGAGCTCGTCTGGACCTGGGGCATCTCCACCGGTGCTCTGTCACGGAGGCTGAAGAAGCTGGAGCTCACCCCGTCGGCCGAGGTTGCCGAGGTCCTGACGTGGAGCACGCAGAAGCTGCTGCGCCGACATTGGACCAGGGCGAAGGTCGGCGATCCCATCACCCGGCGCATGCGGGACGCGGGGGAGCGACGCTTCCCGACCTGGCTCCAGGAGGCGCACCTCGAGCAGATCGCGGAGGGTGCTGTCGGCAAGGGGACGCTCGCGTGGATGCTCGGCGTCCCCGTGACGTCCCTCGAGGTGGACGAACCGGCGGCCGCCGAGGAGCTCTCCGACGACGCGCTCGCCGAGCTGATCGGCTGATCACCGGTGACCGACGCGCCCCTGCTGTTCTTCCACGACACGTCGGTCCTCGTGAACTTCCATCGCCCAGGGCGATCCGACAGCTCCGCCGCCAGATGGCATCGCCGGGAGACCACCCCCAACAGCATCTGGGCGAGGCCGAGTCGATCACGCTCATCCAGAAACGGAGGCTCCGCGCGGTATTCGTGACGGACGACCGCGCGGCCATGTCCTGGGCGAAGCCGATCGAGTGCGTCGGAACATGGCGTCTGCTCCGTCTGGCTCGCAGGAGGGGCCTCGTCACGATGGAAGAGGCGAAGGCGCTCTGGCAGGAGTTCGTCGGCGCGGGCGGGACGCCACCGTCGACGATCCGTACGCTGAGTCAGTTCGTCGCCACGTACGAGTGACCACGAGCGATGCGCGGCGTTTGTACAGCCCGTCGCCGGCCTCCCGGATCCCGTCGGGCCCACGCCGTATCGTGACGCTGTACTCGACGAGGGGAGCAGCGATGGCGGCGAAGAAGAGCGCACAGGTGGAGACCAAGGGCGGCGGGCTGAAGATGGCGATCTCCTTCCTCGGCATGGCCACGCCGTTCGTGATCCGGCTGGTTCAGATGCTGAGGGACAACCCCGAGGTCTGGGACTACGTGAAGGAGCAGCTCGAGAAGCTGATGCGCCACGACAAGGCCACGCCCGAGGCGATGCTTGCGACGCTCGATGCCCTCCGCGAGCAGGTCACGCTGCTGACCGAGTCGGCCGATGACGAGCAGGAGGCCGCGAAGGCGGCCGCTTGGTCCGCGAAGCTCGACTCCGCCTCGCGCGCTGCGCAGCTCCTGGCCGCTCCGGGCTCGACCGCCAAGCAGCGCAAGACCCTGAAGAAGCAGATCGACTCGCTGCGCCAGGACATCTTCGCCGCCTACGTCACCGAACTCGACGAGGACGCCAAGTCCGCGAAGAAGTGACGGCCCCCGGGCCGGAGACGCAGCCGTCTCGAGAGGCAGCAGCGTCCCGGTCTCCTCGTGCACCAAATTCCCGCACAGGAACGGGAAGTTCAGGGTGCGCTGATAGTCCGTGAGCTGCTCGAACTCGCTGCGGAGGAACAGGTCGCCGCCGTCGAGGACGAGCACGTTCTCCTCCTCGGCCCGGACCTGGTCGGTGAGCGTCGAGTACGTCGCGACGTTGTTCTCGTGACGACGGCCGTCGGCGGGGCATGCGCACCCCTAGCATGGCCGGCGATGACCTCCGACTCCGCCCGCCTCTCCCAGCTCCTCGCCTCGCTCGACGGCCGCGGCTACGGCTCCTACAAGCAGCTGCGCGGCAGTTACGACTTGGGATCGTGCCGTCTCATGATCGACCATGTGCAGGCCGACCCCTTCGCGCCGCCGTCGCTGATGCGCCTGGTCGTGGACCGGGCCGCGGCGGGCTTCCCGGAGGACCTGCTGGCCGACCGGCGCGGACGCGTCGCGACCTCCGACTTCCTGGCGCGGGCGCTCACCGAGGCCGCCTCGCACAGCGGGGAGCGGGTCGACGTCGGCGCCCCGGGCCAGGAGGTGCTCGAGCGCACCACCATCGCCTTCACCGAGGACGGGATCGAGGCGCGCCTCGCGGCCGAGCTGCCCGCCTCCGGCCGCCGCATCCAGGGCCGACGCGCTGCGCGCCTGCTCACCGAGGACCTGCCCCGGATCGCCGAGGCCGTCCTGTTCCACGCCCGCCACGACGCCGAGGCGCTGCGCGCCCATGTCGCCCTCCACCGCGACCAGGAAGCGCTGCGCGACCGGCTCGCCGGGCGGGGGCTCGTCGCCCTCGTCGGCGACGGTGCGATCCTGCCCCGCCGCTCCGGAGACTCCGACCTGCCGCTCACCGAGGGCGCGATCCCCTTCGAGAGCCCGGCCTCGCTGCGCGTCGAGATCGATCTGCCCAGCGGCCGACGGGTCACCGGGATGGGCATCCCCGAGGGGGTGACCGTCATCGTCGGCGGCGGCTTCCACGGCAAGTCCACGCTGCTGCGCGCCCTCGAGCGCGGCATCCACCCGCACCGCGGCGGCGACGGCCGCGAGTGGGTGATCACCCGGGCCGATGCCGCGGCGATCCGCGCCGAGGACGGCCGTGCCGTGACCGGCGTCGACATCTCCCCGTTCATCAGCGGGCTGCCCTCAGGTATCGACACCCGCTCCTTCACCACCGCGAACGCCTCGGGCTCCACCTCGCAGGCGGCCTCCCTCGTCGAGGCGATCGATGCCGGCGCCTCGGCGCTGCTGATCGACGAGGACACCTCCGCCACGAACTTCATGCTCCGCGATGCGCGGATGCGCGCGCTGATCCCCGCCGGCCGCGAGCCGATCACCCCGTTCGTGGATCGCGTCCGCCCCCTGCTCACCGAGCGCGGGGTCTCCACCCTGCTGGTCGCGGGCGGCTCCGGCGCCTTCTTCGACGTCGCCGACCACGTGATCGCGATGGACTCCTACGTCCCCCGCGACGTCACCGCCGAGGCCCGCGCCCTCGCCGAGGAGGCACCGCGCGCGACCGGTCCGGTGTTCACCGCGCCGCGGCCCCGGATCCCGAACCCGGGCTCCCTCCGCCCGGCGGGCGCCCGCAAGCCCGCCTCCGCCCGCGGCCGCACGACGATCCGGCTCGGCCGCGAGCACCTCGACCTCTCCGCCGTCTCCCAGCTGCTCGACCCTGCGCAGACCCAGGCCGTCGCCCACGCCCTGGACCGCCTCGCGGACCTGCTCGCCCAAGACAGCCCGCTCCCGCTCGAGGACGCGGTCCAGCTGCTCGTCGACCGGATCGAGAACAGCGGCCTCGAGACCCTCTCGCCCCACCGCGGCCATCCCGGCCATCTCGCCCGGCCGCGCGCGCTCGAGATCCACGCCGCAGTGAACCGGTGGCGGGGGCTGCGGATCTCCTGACCGCTACGGCGCCACGTTGAGGGTGCGGCGGAACATGTTCCCCGGGTCGTAGACCTGCTTGATGCGCTGCAGGCGCCGGTAGGTCTCCGCCCCGTACGCCTCGCGGGTCACCTCGGGCACGGGCCGGGTCCGCTCGATGGAGCGGAAGTTGACGTACTCGCCGCGCTCCCGCAGCCGGGCGAGCTCGGCTGCGGCCCGCTCGGCGAAGGCGCGGAAGCGGGCGTCCTCCCCGGGGTCCTGCCAGGCGAGATGGATCGAGACCATGAGCCGCCCGCCGCGGTGCGGGAAGGCGGTCGCGCCCTCCGGCACGCGGGCGAACGCCCCGCCGAGCAGGTGCAGTTCCAGGCTCGCGCCAGGCCCGGGCAGCGCCTCGGCGACTGCGGCGAGAGCGTCGAGCACCTCCTCGTCCAGGCGGCGGAAGCTCGCGTTGCGCCAGATCCCGCGCGCCCCGGTCGGCACCGCCTCGCTGCGCGCGCCCTGCCAGGCCTCCCAGCTGACCGGCCCGCTGATCTCGCGGTCCGGAGGCAGCGCGCGGCGCAGCGCGCCGATCAGCGCCTCGCCGCGGGCGTGGTCCTCGTCGATCCAGACGCTGTGGATCGCCAGCCACGGAGCGTCCTCGAACCCGTCCCCGGGTGGCGGCGAGGCGATCGAGACCACCGCGGCGAGCTCGTCGGGCAGGTCGCGGCTCCAGCGCTCGAAGGCGCCGAGCGCGCGCCGCCACTGCGCTCGCCGGTAGTACAGGCTCACTCCGAGCACCGTCTCCGGCATCGGCACGGCCCGGTAGGTGAACGCGGTGACCACGCCGAAGTTCCCGCCCCCGCCGCGCAGGGCCCAGAACAGGTCCCGATGCTCCTCCTCGCTCGCGCGCACCCGTCGGCCGTCGGCGAGGAGCACGTCGGCGGCCTCGAGCCGGTCCAGGCTGAGCCCGGCCTTTCGCGACAGCCAGCCCACCCCGCCGCCGAGGGTCATCCCGGCGATGCCGGGGGAGGGGACGGTGCCCAGCGGCACGGCGAGCCGGTGCGGCGCAGTCGCGGCGTCGACGTCCCCGACCCGCGCCCCGGGCGCGGCCGTGACCAGGTGCGTCGCGGGGTCGACGGTGACCTCCCGCAGCGCGCCGAGATCCAGCACGATCCCGTCGTCGACGGTGCCGAGCCCCGCGACGGAGTGCCCGCCGCCGCGCACCGCGAGCGGCAGCCCCGTCTCCCGCACCGCCTCCAGCACGGGCAGCACGTCGTCCACCGTCGCGGCGCGCACCACCAGGTAGGGGAAGCGGTCCTCGCGCCCGTTCCACACGGCCCGCGCCGCGTCATAGTCCGGATGGCCGGGCTCCACGACCTCGCCCGCGACCCGGTCGCGCAGCCGGTCCAGGGCCGCGCGTGCCTCCGGGATCGGATCCTCGCCCGTCTTCCATGTCATGGCCTGGCGACCTCCTGGAATGGTGGGCGAACGGAGCGCCCATGACCAAGGAAGGGTGCCGGGACGCATTGCCCGGGCGCCCTCCGCGGACTGTGCCTGACCAGCGGGCGGGCGGCCCGTCGGCAGACGGGTGGAGCTGATCTCGACGGTACTGCGCGGCGAGGGGGAGGGCAACGGGCCCCGCTCGTGGTGCCCGGACACGTCGACGCCTATGACCGCGCCGACGCGGCCGATGCTCCTCCCGTCCGCACGAGGTGGCAGGCTGGGCACACCCGCCCCACCCCGGGCGAAGGAGCATCATGTCCGTCCCCCACCTGCTCGACCACATCGTCATCGCCGGCCCCGACCTCGCCGAGACCGTCGAGTGGTTCCGCGAGCTCACCGGCGTCACCCCCGCACCCGGCGGCAGCCACCCCACCGGCACCGCGAACGCCCTGGTCGCCCTCACCGTCGGCGGCGAGCGACGCCCGCACTACCTCGAGCTGATCGGCCCCGACCCGGAGCGCGCGGGGGAGGAGCTGCCGAAGACCTTCAGCATCAACCGGCTGAAGCGCCCCACCCTGATCACCTACGCCGTGCACCCCGAGGGCATCGACCAGGTCGCCGAGCGCTCCCGCGCCTCCGGCGTCGATCCCGGCCCCGTCGAGGACCTCTCCCGCACCGCGGCCGACGGCGAGCTCCTGCAGTGGCGGCTCACGCAGGCCCGCGCCCCGCGCAACTACGGCGTGCCCTTCCTCATCGACTGGGGCACCACCGAGCAGCCCGGCCTCACCGACCTGCCCACGATCGAGCTGGTCTCCTTCGAGCGCGTCGAGGTGAAGCCGGAGCCGCTGCAGAAGGCGCTGGCCGCGCTCGACCTCGGCGACGGCGTCGCTCCGGTCCACGAGGGTCCCGGCTCCCGCTTCGTGCTGCAGCTGCGCACCGAGGACTGGCGCGAGATCGAGATCTGAGACGGTCGACGGCCGCCCCGGCATCGTCCCGCCGCGGGTGCGTGCCGCACGTGGTCAGGTGATGGCGTGTGGCGTACCGCTACGCCCATATAGGCGTACTGGTACGCCATACGCCAGTACTCGACCATGGCTCGCGGACCGGGGGCGAGGACCGGGGGCGAGGAACGGGCCTCGAGGCCCAGGGTGCGAGGCGCCGGGCTCGCAGCCGCGGCCACGAGCCGAGGCGCGCGGCACCGGAAGCACAGGCACGCGGCTCGGAAGCATGGGGCCGGGCCTGCACGGCACTCCTGGTCGACCTCACGGCCCTGCACCTGGTGGGCAAGCAGGCGCACTGGAACATCGTGGGCCCGAACTTCCGCGATCTGCATCTGAACCTCGACGAGGTGGTCGCCATCGCCCGGGCGAGCGCCGACGACGTCGCCGAGCGCATGCGTGCCCTCCACGCCGCGCCCGATGCCCGTCCGGCGGTGGTCGCCGAGCAGAGCACGCTGCCCGAGTTCCCCCAGGGCGAGGTGCTCACGCACGATGCGATCGACCTCGTGACCGCGTCCATCGAGGGGACCGTGGGCACGATGCGCTCGGTCCACGACGAGGTGGACGAGGCGGACCCCACCTCCGCGGACATCCTGCACGGGATCATCGAGAAGCTCGAGCAGCAGGTCTGGTTCATCAGCGCGGAGACCCGCACCCCGAAGGAGCGCTGACCCCTCGCGTTCCCGGCGGTCGCCTCCGGCACGGCGCGCCGTCATCATGGACGTCATGAGGGAGACGTACAGCTCGCGAGACGACCACCCCGACCCCGTCGACCTGTCGGTCGTCTTCTCCGCCGCCCCGGCACCGGAGGCCGAGGATTCCGCGCCCGCCGGCGCCGCCGCGCGCACCGGCTGGCCCTGGTTCCTCCCCCAGGACGGGCTGCGACACGAGGACCTGGTCCATGCGGTGGACCAGGACCCGCGGGACGCGGCCGAATCCCTCGCGCGGATCCCCCTGGTGCGCAGGGCCGCGACGCTGCTCGAGCTCATCGGCCCCGGCCGTCCGCTCACCTCGACGGGCGAGCTCGACCCGGCCGATGTGCGCGCGCTCGCCGTGGCCATGGACCTCGACCTCGACGAGCAGGAGCCGGTCTCGATGCGCGAGATCGGGGCGATCGTCGGCCCCTGGAACTCCCTGATCGCCGGGAAGTGGCTCAGAGTGAGCGGCGGCGAGGTCGTGCCGGGAGAGGGGATGGTGCCCGCGGCGGCGCGGTCCGAGGATCCGGTGGCCTTCGTCCGCTTCGCCCGCGCCGTGATCGTGCTGCTGGTCCTTGAGAGCCTTCGACAGGGCGGTGAGGAGGGTGGGCTGTTCGGCGGCTCGGACACCTTCACCGCCCTGCTGCACACGGTCGCGCCCGGCGGGCTCCTGCTCCCGGCGACGATCCGCATCGCCCTCGATCAGGGCCTGGTGCCGGCCGATCCCGCCGGCGACCCGGACATGGACGAGATCAACCGGTACTGGCAGGTGGAGCGCGACCTCGGCACGCTCGCCGCCTACGGGCTGCTGCAGCGGGAGCCGCTCCCGGACGGGCAGGCGGTCCGGTATCTCGGCACCGTCGAGGTGCTGGTCGAGGCGTACGGCGCGCTGGAGATGCTCGAGGATCCTGCCTGAGCGTCGCCGTGGCCGTGAGCCCCGTGGCTCCGCGCGGCGGTGACGCCGGAACGCGCGACGAGGGCGGCCCCACCCGATGGAGCCGCCCTCATCGACGGAGACGTGCCTCGGGCCTCGGCCCGGCGGCGATCAGTCCTTCTTGTCCAGGCCGTTCAGCGCGCCCTTGACGGTGTCGCGGGCGTCCTGGAGCTTGTCCTTCGCGTCGGCCTTGCCCTGCTGGGCCTGGCCCTCGGCCTGGGTCTCCTTGTCGCCGGTCAGCTTGCCGAGGCCCTCCTTGGCTTGGCCGCCCAGCTTGTCCTTGCTGTTCTCGAACTTCTCGTCGGTGCTCATTGCGGACCACCTCGGTCGAGTGGACGCACGGCTCCCGTGCGATGCCCCGAGCCTACGCGCCGACCCTGCACGCCGTCCGACCCTCCGGTCGAACGGCTTGGCCTCACTTCTCCGCCTCGACTCCCGGGATGGCGCGGGCGCCGGAGACGTGTAGGGTCCCTCCCATGCAGAAGCGTTGGCAGTTCTATGCGATGTCGGCTCCGGAGGGGCCGGTCGCCGCGTAGCGCCAACCCTCTCCAGAGCCGACAAGGGCAGAGCATCCGCTCTGCCCTTCGCCATTCCCGGCGGGCTCTGAGCATCGGGTCCGCCTCTCCCCCCAGAGGACAGGACCCATGACCGCTCTCGCCACCCCCACCGCCGTCGACCGACACGTCGAGCGGATCACCCCATTGCCCGCCCCGGAGCAGCTGCTCGCGGAGCTCCCTGCCGATCCCGCGGGCGTGGTCGCCCACCGCGACCGGATCCGGGACGTGCTCCGCGGCGACGACGACCGGCTGCTCGTGATCGTCGGCCCCTGCTCGATCCACGACCCGGAGGCGGGCCTCGAGTACGCCCGCCGCCTCGCCGCGCTGCGGCCCGTCCTCGAGGACGACCTGCTCCTCGTGATGCGCACCTACTTCGAGAAGCCGCGCACCACCGTCGGCTGGAAGGGCTTGATCAACGACCCGCACCTCGACGGCTCGCACGACCTCGAGACCGGGCTGCGCACGGCCCGCGCCTTCCTGCGGGAGGTGGACGCCCTTGGCCTGCCCTGCGCGACCGAGTTCCTCGAGCCGATCAGCCCGCAGTACATCGCCGATCTCGTCTCTTGGGGCGCGATCGGGGCGCGCACCACGGAGTCCCAGATCCACCGTCAGCTCGCCTCGGGGCTGTCGATGCCGATCGGCTTCAAGAACGGCACCGACGGCGGCATCCAGGTCGCGCTCGACGCGATCCGGGCCGCGTCCGCCCCGCAGACCTTCCTCGGCATCGGGGCCGACGGACGGGCGAGCCTCGTGGCGACCTCCGGCAACCCGGACACCTCGCTGATCCTGCGCGGCGGGGCCGGCGGCGCGAACTGGGGCCCGGGCCCGGTGCGGGAGGCGGGGGAGGCGCTCACGGCCCACGGCCTGCCCGCCCGGCTGATCATCGACGCCTCGCACGGCAACAGCGGCAAGGACCATGTGCGCCAGGCGGAGGTGGCGACGATGCTCGCCGACCAGGTCGCGCACGACGGCGCCGCGATCGCCGGGGTGATGCTCGAGAGCAACCTCCTCGAGGGCGCGCAGTCCCTCGACGTCGCCGCGGGTCCGGCGGGCCTGGTCCGCGGCCGCTCGGTGACCGACGCCTGCATGGGCTGGGAGCGGACGGAGCAGGTGCTCCGCGATCTCGCGCGGGGGACGCGGCGACGTCGGGGATGACGACCGGTCAGCCGGCGCGCCGGAGGGTGCGGCGGATCGTCTCGCGCACCCGGCCGCGGACCTCGCATCCCGCGGGAATACGGCCGGCCGCGGAGCCGTTGAGGACTACCCCGCGCCACCCCACCCGGAGGAGCTCCCATCGCCGCACACACCGCCCTGCCCACCCTCGCTGCCCAGGCCGAGCGCCTGATCGCCCTGGACCTCCACACCCTCGCCGGCCTCCCCGCCGAGGCCCTGACCGATGCCGCCGTCCGCGCCGGCGCCGACCGCACCGACGCGCTGCTCGCCCTCGATCCCGCGCTCGCGCGGCCGTCGGCCCTCGCCCCGATGATGCGCCGTGGCGAGAGGCCCGGCTTCGTCGTCGAGGACATGACGGACGTCGACGCCTTCGCCCCGACCGGCGTCGAGCTGCCCGACGGCCCGCTGCACCTCGTCGAGGCCCCGGACCGCGGTGACGAGTTCGAGAACGCCTCCCCGGCCGAGGCGCTCGAGGCGATCACCGCCGTCGGGCGAAGCCCGATGCTGCTCACCGAGGGCCTGCTCTGGGTGCTGCAGGTGCCGGAGGTCCTCGAGCGGAACCACTGCTTCATGACGATCGGCTCCCGGATCCGGAAGGCGAGCGGTCAGCTCGACTCCCGCACCCCGGCGCTGTGGATCAGCAACGGCACCGGCCGCGACGGGACGGAGCGGAGGGACGCGCCGAAGCTCGGCTGGTGCTGGTGGAACAACCGCCACACGTGGCTCGGCATCGCCTCCGCCGGGCGCCGCCCGAGGATCGATTGACGCCCGCCCCGGCTCTGCCTACCGTGCAGGCAACCCCTCTGGAGGAGGACCCCGCATGAGCGAAGACGTGATCGTCCGCGACAAACCCGAGCACCACCGCTTCGACCTCCTCGTCGACGGCGTCCAGGCGGGGTTCTCCCTCTACACGGAGTTCGCCGAGGACCCAGAGAACCCTGCGGCCCAGCGGATCTTCCACCACACGGTGGTCGACGAGGCGTTCGGCGGGCGGGGTCTGGCGGGCGTCCTCACCCGCGAGGCGCTCACCGCGAGCGTCGCGGCGGGGCACCGGATCGTCCCCGTGTGCCCGTTCGTCGTCCGCTGGCTGCGCGATCACCACGAGGTGGACGAGTCCGTGGACCGTGTGCGCCCGGCGCACCTCGAGGCGGTGCGCCGGGCGGACGCGGCGGAGTGATCGTCAGCGGGCGGAGTCGTCCGGGGTCCCGCGGAGTCCGTCGACGGCGCCCTTGACGGTGTCCTTGGCGTCCTGGACCTTGTCGGCGAGGTCCGCCTTGCCCTGCTGGACCTTGCCCTCGGTCTCGACCTCCTTGTCGCCGGTCAGCTTGCCGACGCCCTCCTTGAGGCCGCCGCTCAGCTTGTCCTTGCTGTTCTCGAACGTGTCCTCGGTGCTCATGATGCCTCCTGGGTTCGATCGGGCCGGGGCGATCGCCCGGCTCCGTCCACCTTAGGCCTCGCGACCGGCTGCTGGAGCTCGGTCAGCCAGTCCCGCTGGTCCGTTCCCTCGGAGCGAACGTAGACCTCGCGGGAGGGCCAGACGGGCTCGCGGCCGCGCGCCGCGACGGCCTCGTGGAGGGCGCCCCAGCTCGCGCCGATGCCCTCCATCGTGCCGACGTGCACGAGGCAGAGGGACTCCTCCGCGGCGGGCAGGTCCACCGTCTCGAGCCCGTCGGGGACCTCGCCGTCGACGGTGAAGCCGACGGTGACCTGCAGTCCCGTCGCATCCATCGCGTAGGCGGCGATCGGCAGCTGCGGGGTGAGGCCCGCGACCTCGAGCGCATGCTCGACGCGGGCGAAGAGCGGGCCGACGACCTCGCCCACGGCGGCCTGCTCGCGGACCGCGACGCGGAGCGCGGCGAGGCGCACGACGGGCAGGGGACGGACCGTGATCTCGGGAGCGCTCATGCGCCCGATCCTCCTCCGCGGAGCGGCCCCGCGCCAGACCCCGTGCCCGGGTAAGGTGAGGCTCTGTCGAACGGAGGCCACGGACCTGAGAGGTGCATCGATGTCGTCTGACCAGCGTGCACCTCGCCGGGGCCCCGTGACCCTCGCGGAGGTCGCGCGCACCGCGGGCGTCTCCCCGGCCACCGCCTCCTTCGTCCTGTCCGGTCGCGGCTCGGCCCGCTCGTCCGGCTCCCGGGAGACGAAGGCGAAGGTGCGGGCCGCCGCCGAGGAGCTCGGCTACGTCCCCAACCGCAATGCGCAGGCGATGCGCACCGGCCGCGGCGGCGGGATCGTCCTCGCCCTCGGTGACCTCGCCGATCCCTGGGGCGTGCAGCTGACCAACCAGGTCGCCGCCGACGCCCTCGAGCACGACTTCTCGACCCTGGTCCTCGCCGACGAGCGCTGGTTCGAGTACCTCTCCTCCGCCTCGGCCGATGCGGCGTTCGTGACCTCGATCGACCGGTTCCCCGGGGCACCCGACCGGGTGCGCCGTCTCGCCGCCTCGGTGCAGAGCGGCATCGTCGCCTTCTCCGGGATCATGGAGCCCGAGGGCTTCGACGTCATCTCCTCGACCCCGTACCGGGCGATGCGCGAGGCGTTCCTGCGGCTCCGGGCCCGCCACGACCGGGTCCACCTCCTGGTGCAGCGGATCGGTGCGGCGCCCGAGGCGGTGCTCAGCCATCCGCGCGCCGCGGCCTTCCTCGACGCCGCCCGGGAGGCGGGGGACGACCCCTCGACCCTCGCCCGGATCATCGAACCCGGCGGTCTCGCCGCGTACACCAGCGGGCAGGAGTGGTTGACCGGCCCCGACCGTCCCGAGGCGGTGGTCTGCTTCACCGGATACCAGGCGCTGTCGCTGCAGATGGCGGCGATGCAGGCCGGACTGCGGCTGCCCGAGGACCTCGAGATCATCGCCATCGGCGACGTCCCCCTCGAGTCGCAGTACTTCGGCTCGATCAGCTACTACGGCGTGGACCGGGTGTTCCACCGCTACTCCGAGGTGCTCGTCGGCAGCGCCCTCCGCCGCGGCGATCATCCCGGCACGCTGCACACCTTCGAGTGGGAGTTCTTCCCCGGCTCGACCACCCTCGACGAGGAGCCCCGATGAGCGAGAGCACCTGGTCGCAGCCCGGACTGGTGCTGCGCGACCTCACCCTCCCCGTCCCGCTGGACCACGCCGATCCGGCCGGCCCGCGGCTCGAGCTCTTCGCCCGGATCGTCGCCGCGCCCGGCGGGGAGGACCGACCCCTGCTGGTGTACCTGCAGGGCGGACCGGGCTCGGAGGCGCCGCGCCCCGTCGGCCCCGGCACCCCGCCCTGGCTCCCGCGCGCCCTGCGCGAGCACCGCGTGGTGATGCTCGACCAGCGCGGCACCGGGCGCTCGACGCCCGTCGGCCCCGACGCCCCGCTGCCCGAGGGCGCGATCCCCGGTGCCCGCACCCTGCGCGAGGCGACTCCCGACCAGCAGGCGCGGTACCTGACCCTCTTCCGGGCCGACGCGATCGCTCGCGACGCCGAGCTGCTGCGCGAGCACCTCGGGGTCGAGCGCTGGTCGCTGCTGGGCCAGTCCTTCGGCGGCTTCACGACGCTCCGCTATCTCTCCGCGCACGCCGGCTCCGTGGAGAAGGCCCTGTTCACCGGCGGGCTGCCGACGGTGGGGCCGGGGATGGACGCGATCTACGCCACCACCTGGGCGGGGATGATCCCGCGCAGCGAGCGGTTCTGGGCGCGCTTCCCCGGGGACCGCGACCGCTTCCGCGCCCTCGCCGACCGCGCCGCGGCCGGCACGCTCCGCCTCCCGGACGGACAGCGGGTGGGCGTGGAGCGGCTGCGCCGTCTCGGCCATCTGCTCGGCGCCTCCCAGGGGCAGGAGCGGCTGCACCTCCTCCTCGAGCTGGACCCGGACTCGCCGGCCTTCGCGCACGACCTCGCCGCGGCCCTGCCCTTCGGCGGCCGCAACCCGCTGTACGCGGTGATCCACGAGTCCTGCTGGGCGGACGGCGTCGCGACCCGCTGGGCGGCCGATCGCACGATGCCCCGCGAGGTCGCCGACGATCCGACGCTGCTCGGCGGGGAGCACATCCACCGTAACCTCTTCGCCGAGGATCCCGAGCTCGCGCCCTGGGCGGAGGCGGCGGATCTCCTCGCCGCGCACGAGTGGCCCCGCCTGTACGACGCGGACGCGCTGCGGGCCGCGGACGTGCCGGGCGCCGCCGCCGTCTACTACGACGACGCGTACGTGCCCCGCGAGCAGTCCCTCGCCACGGCCGCCCTGCTGCCGCGCCTGCGGACCTGGGTCACGAGCGAGTACGAGCACAACGGCCTGCGCGCGAGCGGCGAGGGCGTCCTCGACCACCTGCTGGATCTCGCGGCGGGCCAGCGGGAGGCCTGAGCCTCAGGCGAGGACCTCGTCGGCCGCCGGGATACTGGGGGAGGCGCCGCGCCGCGTCACCGCGAGGGAGCCCGCGACCGCGGCGATGTGTGCCGCCGCGGCCAGCTCGTCCCCGGCCGCGAGCCGCGCCGCGAGGTAGCCCGCGAGGGCGTCCCCGGCCGCGGTCGTGTCGACCACTTCGACCTCTCGCGCGGGGATCTCGGTCGTCCCCGCAGCGGTGACCAGCAGGCTGCCCGCCGCGCCGCACGTGATCAGCGCCGCCCGCGTCCCCCGCGCGAGGAACCAGTGAGCGGCGGCCTCCGGATCGGCCGCGCCGGTGATCTGCTCGGCCTCGGTCTCATTGGGGGTGACGACGTCGAGCAGCGGCCACAGCTCCGCGGGCAGCGGCTGCGCCGGGGCCGGGGCAGGATCGAGGATCGTCAAGACGCCCCGCCGATGCGCGGCCGCGAGCGCGTGCAGCGCCACCTCGGTGGGGATCTCCAGCTGGGTGAGCAGCACCCGGGCGGTGCCCTCCGCGAGCGCGGCGTCGACCTGCTCCGCGGTGAGGCAGCTGTTGGCGAGCGGCACCACCACGATGTCGTTCTCCCCGTCGGCGTCGACGCGGATGTGCGCGATCCCGGTCCGCCCCGGCACCGTGCGCAGATGCGCGAGGTCGACCCCGGCCTCCGCGAGACCGTCCCGCACCACGGTGGCGAAGTCGTCCTCGCCGACGCAGCCGACGAAGCGCGTCGGCGCCCCGGCGCGGCTCGCGGCGATCGCCTGGTTCGCGCCCTTCCCGCCGAGCACGAGGGAGAAGGATTCCCCGAGGAGGGTCTCACCGGGGGCGGGCCGCCGGGTCGAGGCGGCGGTGAGGTCCACCGACGCCGAGCCGACCACGACCACGCCGGCGGGGGATGCAGTGCTCATCCGGCCACGGTACCGGCACAATGGCGGGACCCCGGAGGACGCACCACCTGGAAGGCCCCACCCCATGCTCATCGGCATCGACCCCCTGCTCACCGGCGACCTGCTGCGGATCCTGGACCACATGGGCCACGGCGACGTGCTGCTGATCGCCGATGCGCACTACCCGGCCCGCTCCATGGGCGCCCCGGTGCTCGAGGTCGCCACCAGCACCCCCGAGCTGGTGCGAGCCGTGCGCACGGTGCTGCCGATCGACATGTACGAGGGCCCGTCGGCCTTGCTGATGACCCCGGAGCCGGGGCTCGGCGAGGGGGTGCAGGCGGAGCTGCGCGCCTCAGCCGCGGTGCGCGAGGACCGGATCGGCTCCCTCGACCGCTTCGCCTTCTACGAGGCCGGACGCTCCGCCGTCGCCGTGCTCCGCACCCTCGAGACCCGGAAGTACGGCTGCCTGCTGCTGCGCAAGGGCGTCGTGGGCGACGACGAGAGCTGAGGCGAGCAGCACCACCGCCATCAGGGCGGTCACGGCGAGCATGGTGACCTGCAGGGAGGTCAGCGAGATGAGCGCGCTCGCCGTGATCACCCCGAGAGCGCTCGCCGTGCGCAGCAGGGCGAACACCTCCGCGCGGTGCGCGGGCTCGACGAGCCGGTCCAGGGCGAGCGAGTAGTGGGTCGCGAGAGGGGCGAGGACCGCGCCGACCAGCAGGGCGCCGAGCAGGGTCGCGGCGACCGAGCCGCCGAAGCCGACGACCGCGACGCCGGCCCCGGTGACCGCGAGCCACTGAAGGACGGTGCGCGGCCGCGCCTCCCGGTTGTGCACGCTCACCCAGATCCCGCCGAGCACCGAGGTGGTGCACAGCGCGACCGGGAAGACCACGCCCCAGGCCGCGGGCATCCCGAAGCCGACGGCGAGGGAGACGGCCCCGATCTCGATCGCGGCGATCGCGGCCCCGCTCGCGGCGGCGCAGGCGAGCCAGAGGGCGATCCGCGGCGTCCAGCGCAGACCACCGCGGCGCTCCGCGGCCGGGGCCGCGACGGTACCCCGGCCGCGCGGCAGCAGGAGCAGCGGCCCCGCGCCGAGCAGGGCCATGGCCCAGGCCGCGAGCTGCGGCGAGGAGGAGCCGAGGGCGGCGGCGAGCACCGGGGCGGAGACGAAGACGACCTCGTTGAGGGTCGCCGCGACGCCGAGCGCGCGCGGCAGCCGGTCCGCGGCGACGAGGTCGTTGAGGGCGGCGCGAAGGTACCCGTAGGCGGCGCCGTTGACCAGCCCCGCGAGCGCGGCCGCGGCGATGACCAGCGCGAAGGGCGCGTGCAGTCCCGCGAGCAGGGCGATCGCCACGAGGGCGAGGGTGCGCACCGCGATGAGCGTGCGGAGCACGGCGATCGGCGGCAGGCCGCGGCCGAGACGGGTGATCGGCACGGCGCCGAGCACCTGGGCGGCCGTCATCGCGAGCACCAGCGCCGCACCGCTCGCGGGATCGCCGGTCAGGGGCAGCGCGATGAGCGAGAAGGCGATCGGGGCGGCGGCCTGGGGGAGGGCGAAGCTGCCGTAGGAGGCGTACCAGCGGGGGAGAGGAGCGAACACGTGAGCAACATAGTGCTCACTCTCGTCGATGCGCAATATAGTTCCCATCACCTCGGGTGGGATACTGGCGCGCACGATCTGCAGGAGGTGAGCGATGAGCGGTGGCATGCGACCCGCGGTCGCCGCGAGCCTCGGCGCCCGGATCCGCGCCGCGCGGCAGGAGCTCGACCTCTCCGTCGCCGCGCTCGCCGAGAACAGCGACGTCTCCCGGCGCATGCTCACCCAGATCGAGCTCGGCCAGGCGAACCCCTCGATCGCGACCCTCGACCGGATCGCGGCGGGTCTCGGCACCACCTTCGCGGCGCTCATGGGCGTCGGCGCCGACGCCCCGCCCGACGGGGTCGAGGTGTGGTCCACCGAGAACGGCAGCTGGGCGGTGCTGCTCGACGCGATCGACACCGCGGACCTCTCCGTGGAGACCTGGAAGTGGAAGCTCGTGGGCGAGGACGTCCACCCCGGCGGCTCGGGCGTCCCCTCGGCGGGATCGATGGTGCACGTCATCGAGGGCTCGCTCGAGGTCACAGGTGCGTCCGGCACACAGGTCCTCCCCGCCGGCGCCTCCGCCCGCCTGCTCACCGACTCGGGCCGCACCTACCGCGCCGGCGACGCCCAGGTCGCCGTGTTCCTCTCCGTCTCCCTGCAGCCCCGCATAGGACCGCTGCCGTCATGACGCACATCGCCCGCACCGACCCCGCGCCGTCCGCAAGCCTCCTCGAGGAGACCGAGGAGCTGGACCCCTACTGGATCGAGGAGCCCTTCGCCGAGCGTGCCTCCGGCCTCACCGCGTGGCGGGAGCTCATGCGATGACCCACCGCCTGACCTGGGCGGACCTGCCGTCGGCCGTCAGCTCGCGGATCGAGGGACTGCTCGGCGGGCCCGTCGTCACGACTCGCTCCTGCGCCGGGGGCTTCTCCCCGAGCACCGCCGAGGTGGTCACCACCGCCGACGGCGCGAGCCTCTTCGTCAAGGCGGTGCGTGACGCGGACAACCCCGGCTCGGTCGCGCTGAACCGTCGGGAGGCCGCGGCCCTCGCCCGCATCCCGCCCTCGGCCCCGGTGCCGCCGTTGGTCGCGGCCTTCGACCACGAGGACTGGTTCGTGCTGGTCACCGCTGCCGCCCCCGGGCGGATGCCGGACGAGCCCTGGCGACCGGAGCAGCTGCGCGCCGTGCTCACCGCCCTGGACCAACTGCAGGCCACCACCACACCCTGCCCGGTGCCCGGGCTCCCGACCGCGCTCGAGTGCCTCGGCCCGGACCTGCGCGGCTTCGACCGCATCGCCGCGGACCCGCCCGCGGACCTGGACCCCTGGTACGCCGCTCGACTCCCCGCGCTCCGGGAGGCCTCCGAGCGGGGCATCGACGCGCTCGCCGGGGACACCCTCTGCCACGCCGACGTGCGCAGCGACAACATGATCGTCGACGCGGACGGCGCCGTCGCCTTCGTGGACTGGGCGTACGCCTCCGTCGGCAGCCGCACGGCGGACGCGCTCCAGCTGCTCGCCTCGGTCGATGACCCGAGCGGCGCGCTCGGCGTGGACGGCGCGGTCGACGCCCTGATGGCCGCGCACGACCTCGACGCCTCGGTCGCCACCGACGTGCTCACCGGGATCCTCGGCTTCTTCGTCGACGCCGCCCGCCTCGAGTCGACCCTGCCCGGGCTCACCGCCTACCGGACGGCGCGCCGCGACAGCCTGGCTTCGCTCGTGCGACGCCGCTGGGAGCGGGAGGGGCGCTGACCGCTCGTTCACGATACGGTGCGAGTGACCGTCGTCACCTCTCCCCGGAGTCCCTCCGTGTCCCTCGCCGCCCTCCGCTCCACCCGCACCCGCTCGATCAGCCCCGAGAACGTCGACGGCCGCCCCGGCGGCGGCGCCCGAGCCACCGAGGGCACCGGTGCCCGTGAGGCGCGTGACCTGGGCCGCGGCTGGAAGGTCTCGCCGAGCGTCGACGTCCCGGCGGGGGAGACCTTCACCCTCGCCGCGATCGAGGAGCCGGGCGTGATCACCCATCTCTGGATCACCACGCACACCGACAACTGGCGCCGCCTCGTGCTGCGCGCGTCCTGGGACGGCGCCGAGGAGCCCGCGATCGAGGTGCCCTACGGGGACTTCTTCGCGTCCGGCTGGGGAGAGTTCGCGCAGGTCGACTCGCAGATGATCGCCGCGAACCCGCAAGGCGGCTTCAACTCGTACTGGCCGATGCCCTTCCGCGAGGGGGCGCGGCTGACCCTCGAGAACACCTCCGAGCACGACGCCCGGGTCTACTACCAGGTGACCTAGGAGATCGGCGTCGACCACTCCGGGGACGCCTACCTCCATGCGCAATGGCGCCGCTCGGTCCCGCTCCCCGAGGCAACGCCGCACGTGCTGGTCGAGGGGATCGAGGGGCAGGGCCACTTCGTCGGCACTTATCTCGCGTGGGGCGCGCACTCGAACGGCTGGTGGGGCGAAGGAGAGATGAAGTTCTATCTCGACGACGACACCGAGTTCCCGACGATCTGCGGGACCGGCACCGAGGACTACTTCGGCGGCGCGTGGAACTTCGACGTCCCCGGCCGGGGCTACACGGAGTTCTCCACCCCTTACCTGGGCATGCCGCAGGTGATCCGCCCCGACGGGCTGTACGTCGCGCAGCAGCGCTTCGGCCTGTACCGCTGGCACGTCGCCGATCCGATCCGCTTCACCACGGGTCTGCCCCGGGTGGAGGTGCAGGCCCTCGGCTGGCGATCGGGCGGCCGGTACCTGCCGCTTCGCGACGACTTCGCCTCGACGGCGCTGTTCTACCTCGACCGCCTGGTGACCGACCGCCCGCCCGCGCCTACGGCCGACGGCATGGAGGTCCACCTCGGCACCGGTGCCGGTCCCCGCTAGCCTGTGGTCATGAGGGGGCTCACACGACGCACGCTGCTCGCCGCGGCGCTGCTGACGACGACGACCGGATGTTCGCTGCTGCCCGGGCGCGGCGGGGGAGGACTGCCGGCGATGGCCGACCGCCTCGACCCGGCACCCTTCGCCGACGGCGGCGGCTTCCTGCGGGTGGTCCACGCCCGCCCGCGGGATGCCGCGGAGGTCCTCGGCGTCGATGCGGAGGTCTCCGAGCAGGAGCCAGCCGACCAGCGGTTCCGCGCCACCGTCCTCGCCCTGCCGAGCATGTTCGTGACCACCGCGCCGACCTGGGGCGTCGATCCCTTCGCCGCCCTGACCGGCGAGATGCTGGCCGGCCCGACGGACACGATCACCGTGCGGCAGGGCCTCCAGGAGGTCTCCCTCTGGGCCGGCGGCGCGGAGCACCTCGAGGAGCTCGCCGCCGGGCTCGAGGGTCTCTTCGCCCGCGACGGCGAGCTGCTGCGGTCCACCGCGGAGGACGCGCGCACCGGCCCGCTCACCCGGCTGATCGCCCCCGTCGGCGACGATCTGCTGTTCACGAGCGCCGAGTCGGCCGACGGGGTCGACACCGGCAGCGCGATCTCGGAACTCTTCACCGACCTGTCCGCCCTCGACCTCGGCGAGGCGCACCTGACGACCGCGATGCTCGGGGAGACAGAGGGCGCCGCCGAGTGGCAGTGGTCCACCCTCTTCGAGAGCCCCGAGCAGCACAGCACCCGCGGCGTGATCCGCGCGGACGGCGACGCCGACGCCCTCGCCGAGCGGGTCCACGCCGGCGCCGAGGACGCCCCGGACTGGCAGCACGTCGACGAGGTGGAGGTCGACAGCGAGTTCCTGCGCCTCACCCTGACCCCCACGGACGAGGCCCTCGACGTCACGACCTTCCACGCCTCCATGCCCGAGGTGATCGGTCCGGGGGTGCCCCTTGGCTGAGCCGCTGCTCTTCGGACGACGCACGCTGCTCGCCGCGGCGCTGCTCGGCACCTCGGGATGCTCCCTGCTCCCCACCCGGGGCGGGGGCGACGACCTCGCCGGCCTGCTCTCCCGGATCGGCCTGGACGCCCTCGGCGGGGAGGGTGAGCTCGCGAGGATCGGCTGGGGCCGACCCGCCGCCGCCCGGGAGGCGCTCGGCATCGAGCCCGGGGCGACCTGGAACGATCTCGGCGGGGTTCCCTGGACGGACATCTTCTTCCAGATCGACGCGCGCTTGATGGTGATGGGAGCCTCGGCGTCGCTCCCGACCGTGCCCTCTGAATGGCTCGGATCCCCGGACAGGCTGTACGCCCCGACCGCGATGGTGACGGTCGACCAGGGCCGAGCCGGGGCGGCGACCCTCTGGACCGGGGTCGCCGATCTGCTCGGGGACTACCAGCGGGCCTTCGGGAGCGCGGCCACGCGCGAGGGGGACACCCTCGTGCTCGAGGGCGAACGCATCGAGCGGACCGTCGTGGCGGCGATCGGCGAGGACCTCGTGGCCACCACCGCCCCGTCGGCTGACGACCTCGACGGGCGCCCGACGGCGGAGTCGCTGTACGAGGACCTCGACGACCTGCTCGCACTCCTCGAGCTCGAGAACGCCCACCTCATGACCTCGGTGATCCGCCCGGCCGACGACGGCGCCGTGGAGGCGTACGCCCGCGAGGCCGTCATCGCGACCCGGTTCGAGAGCTCCGAGGAGCACACCAGTCGCGGAGTGCTCCGCGCCGAGGGCGATGCCGAGGAGCTCGCGCAGCGCCTGCTCGACCCGCAGGAGGTGCGGGAGGGGCAGCTCGTGGCCGAGACGGCCGAGGTGGACGGGCAGCTGATCTCCGTCGGCGTCTCGTCGTCGGACCTCGACGCCTACCTGGGTACGGAGGCTCTGGAGCTGCTCCACCGCAGTTTCCTGCCCGGCATGACCCCGGAACGCCGGTGACGTGCCCCACCCGCGCGGCATAGGCTCTTCATCCATGAGCGCACCCACCCGCCGCCTCGGCTCCCTGACCGTCTCCGCCCTCGGCTATGGCGCCATGCCGGTCTCCCTCGGCCGCACCCCCGCCGTCCCCCACGAGCAGGCGATCGCCACCGTCCACGCCGCCCTCGACGCCGGCATCACCTTCCTCGACACCGCGGACATCTACGCGCCCACCTGGGTCACCATGGGCCACAACGAGAAGATCGTCGCCGAGGCCCTCGCCTCCTGGGGCGGGGACCGCTCCTCCGTCACCATCGCGACCAAGGGCGGTATCACCCGCTCCGAGGGGGAGGTGTGGGGCCGCGACGGCTCCGCCGCCTATCTCCGCTCCGCGCTCGAGAAGTCCCTCGCGAACCTGCAGGTGGACGTGATCGACCTGTACTACTGGCACCGTCCGGACCGCTCGATCCGCTTCGCCGAGGGCGTCGAGGCGCTCGCCGCCCTGCAGCAGGAGGGTCTGATCCGGGAGGTCGGCATCTCCAACGCCAACGTCGAGGAGATCGACGTGGCCCGCGAGGTGCTCGGCGAGGGTGGACTCGCCGCGGTGCAGAACCAGTTCTCGCCCACTTTCTTCCACACCAGCCTGCGCGAGCTGCAGCACTGCGGCGAGCACGGCATCTCGTTCGTGCCCTGGTCGCCGCTGGGCGGCACCGGCGGCGGCGCCCGCGGTCTGCGGGACCGCTTCCCGCAGGTGCGCCAGGTGGCCGACGCCCATGGCGTCAGCGCCCAGCAGGTCGTCCTCGCCTGGGAGCTGTCCCTCGGCGAGCACGTCATCCCGATTCCCGGGGCGGGCCGACCCGAGTCGATCCAGGACTCGGCGAAGGCGATGATGCTGGAGCTCCGCGAGGAGGACCTCACTCTCCTTGGCGAGATCATCGCCTGAGGCGTAGCGTGGCGGGGTCCACGAGCGGAGAGGAGACGTCATGCGCAGCGCGCTGACAGGAAGCGGGGCGGCCCACGCGGCCTGCTCGGCGTGATCGGCCTGCCCTGACCGATCACCCTCTTCCTAAGGACCCTCCATGCTTCCTCTCACCGAGGACCAGATCCGCAATTCCTTCGTCAACGCCTCGAAGGGCGACGCCAAGCGTGCCCAGCTGCCCGAGCTCGACGCCGTCCCCTGGGACCGGCTCGACTACCTCGGCTGGCAGGACCCGAAGCGGCCCCGCCAGCACTATGTGACGGTCGAGCTCGACGGCGCCCCAGCCACGCTGCTGCTGCGCGGTGCGGAGAACCCGCCCGCGAAGAAGCTGCTGTGCGCGTGGTGCGAGGACATCGTCGACGGCGTCCGCGCCGCGAGCTTCGTCGCCCCGCTCGGCGGGGAGTCAGGCCGCCGCGGCAACACCGTCGGCACCGTCATCTGCGCCGACTTCCGCTGCTCCCGCAACGTGCGCCGCGCCCCGAGCTCCTTCGAGCTCCGCACCGAGGACCCGGCGCTGCTCGCCTATCACCGCGAGCAGAAGATCGCGGGGCTGCGCGAGCGCTCCGCGGCCTTCGTCCGCGCCGTCGCGCAGGGCTCGGGCGTGTCTGGCAAATAGATCGGCGGTGTGCTGAGAGCCTGTGATCGTGTCGCGGTTTCAGATGCTCTCGGATGCTCAGTGGTCGTTGATCGAGGAGATGCTGCCGCGCCCGACCGGACGCAAGGGGCGGCCGTTCGCGGACGCCAGGCTGATGGTCGAGGGCATCGTCTACCGGTATCGGTGCGGCATCGCGTGGCGGGATCTTCCCGACGTGTTCGGGCCGTGGCAGACGGTGTGGACGTGGCATCACCGCCTGGCAATTGAGGGAACGTGGGACAAGGTGCTCGCCAAGCTCACCGCCGCTGCCGACGCGGCCGGGCTGGTGGACTGGTCGCTGTCGGTGGACTCCACGATCGCTCGTGCGCATCAGCACGCGACGAACACGAAGCGCCTCGCAGGGGGCTGGATCGAATTACACGAATCCGGCCGACGAGCCGCCTGATCACGCGGTCGGCCGCTCCCGCGGCGGGCTCTCGACGAAGATCCATCAGCTCGTCGACGGCCACGGCTTGCCGCTGGTCGCGCTGCTCACGGCGGGTCAGGCCCGCGACTCGCCCATGTTCCTGCCGCTGATGGCGCACCTGCGCGTCGCCCGTCCCCTCGGCCGGCCCCGCACTCGTCCGGACGCCGTCCGCGGCGACAAGGCGTACTCGTCCCGCGCGATCCGCGGACACCTGCGCTCGCGCGGCATCAAGGCCGTGATCCCCGAACCGTCCGACCAGCAAGGACACCGTAAGCGGCGCGGATCACGCGGCGGCCGCCCCGTCGGACTGGACGCCGCCGACTACCGCAACCGCAATGTCATCGAGCGCCGCTACTGCCACATCAAGCAATGGCGCGGCCTCGCCACCCGCTACGACAAGCTCGCCGTCGTCTACCGCGCCGCCGTGATCCTCAACGCCGTCATCGCCTGGACCCGACAATTGTCAGACACGCCCTAGAATGCGCAGAGCCGGATACCCGTACGCGCCACCATCGTCTTTGATGCGGCGATCCCGACCTTCTGCTTCAGCGTGTATGTGTTCGAAGGGGTCTGCCCCGAGTTTGGTTGACATTTGAACTGTGAGGATTCGTCCTCGCTGGAAGGATGTTCTTATGGCAAAGCCCTATCCCCGAGATTTCCGACTGACCACACCAAACGGAAGCGTCTGCGATACGCGGATGGCCAGGTTTGCTCCTGCCCCTGGGGCAGCTCATACGGTTACCTCATGTGGACAACAGGGGACCTTGCATCAGCGACATCACTCTCAGAAAAAGCCGTGCGACTCTACGCAGACCGCGGGCTACTCCGCACCGAGAGGGACTCGGCTGGTCGGCGCCAGTTCGACGACGATCAGCTCGACAGAGCCAGACAGATCTCGCTCCTGCGCAGCCTCGATATCTCCTTGAACGAGGTCGAGACGATCCTCAACGCGGATGACCCTGCGCGTGAGCTCGACATCATCTGGGGTGCGCGTCGAGCAGACGCTGATCAGTCTGACGCGTTGGCGCCCTATGTCCGTGAACGACTCCATGGCCGTTGCACTCTGCCTTCGGGTCTTGAGCCCCAGGAGCGTGAGGTTCCCGAGCGTCTCCTGCTCACCCTTCCCGGGCGAGCCACGCTGCCCGAGATGACCACCGTCATCCCCGAGCTCACAGCACGCGTCTTTGCTCACCTCACCGAGCAGGACCTCCCTCTCATTGGGCCGATCCACCTCGAGATCCGTTCCCGAGCGAGCGAAACATACCCCGCTGAACTCCTCCTCTGCGCGCCCATCGCCACACCTGCGCGCCCTGCTCCCAGCATGGCTGTCGTGCTCGACCCGACGCATCAAGAAACGTTCGTCTCCCTCACGCAGGAGCAGGCTGGCGACCAGCGACTCATCGTTGCGGTCCACGATTTCCTGTCGGCCACGCACGACTCACCTTTCAAGCGCGCGGGACACAACCGTGAGATCTACTTGCCGAGCTTTGGAACAGGCGGTCCCGGAACGGTGATGGAAATAGCCGTGCCCACGGCCACTTCGTGACCGTGGCTCCGCGTTCCCGGGCTGCGGGCACCACCACCGCGCGTCAAGCCTGTCCGCTCTTCGCGAGGGCTACCCCCGCAGCCCAGCCCGGGGCCCGTCCGGGTCTGTCCGTTCCTTTGTGTATGGGGCTTCGGCTTAGTCCGGAGCGACCACCGCATCGGCCCGAGACCGGGTGGCGGCGACCCGGCGAGCATTCGCCTCGTCGGGTCCGAGCGCCCAGTCCCGGGCCGCCGCGGGCGGCTTCCCGAACCGCTCGTGGCGGGCGATCAGCCGTGCGTGCCGCAGCCCCTCGTCGACCTCGACGAACCAGCAGGCGTCCAGCAGGGTCCTCACCTGCGCGAACGGCCCGTCGTCGAGCAGCAGGTAGTTGCCCTCGGTGATCACCAGCGGCACCGAGGCCGGCACCTCGAGCGCCCCCGCGAGCGGCTGCTCGAGATCCCGCTCGAACATCGGCGCCCAGACCGGCGGATCCTGCGGTCGCGCGCTGCGCAGCCGCTGCAGCAGCGCCACGTAGCCGGCGGCGTCGAAGGTGTCCGGCGCCCCCTTGCGGTCCCGGCGCCCGAGCCGCTCGAGCGCCACGTCCGCGAGATGGAAGCCGTCCATCGGCACCAGCACCGCCTGCTCGCCGAGCTCCGCGACGAGCCGCGCGGCGAGCGTCGACTTGCCTGCCCCGGGCGCCCCGGCGAGGCCGAGCAGTCGCCGCGATCCGCTGCGCAGCGCCTCATCGAGCAGCGCTCGCGCCGCCTGCACCGGGTCGATCATGCGAGTTCGACCTCGAGCACCTCGCCGCGCAGCGGCAGGTGGATCAGCACCCGTGAAGCCGGGAGCCCGGCCGCCGCGAGCGCCCGCGCGTAGGTCGCCATCTGCCCCAGATACCGCTCGCGGACGTGCTGTTCCGGATGCTCGCCCGGATACGACTTGTGATCGACGAGCACGATCTGGCCGTCCGGCAGACGCAGCAGGGTGTCGATCCACCCCTCCATGACCTGCGCGTCCTCGTTCCACCAGCTGATCGGCTGCTCGGTGAGCTCCTCGGCGCCGGGGAACTCGGCGGCGAGGAACGCGGCCCACGCCTCCCCGGCCTCGAGCAGCACCGACGGTTCGACGGCGCGGGCGACCGACCAGCGCTCGACGAGCCGCGCCGCGGCTGCCTCCCGCTGCGCCGCGGCCATCTCCGCGAGCGGCAGCGCGAGATATGCGTGCACCGCCTCGCCGACCCGTTCCCACTGCGGGCCGCCGCTCGTCACCAGCCGACGGCCGATGCTCCGCGGCGCGCCGACGCGGCCCAGCGCGTCGTCGGAGGTGACGCCGGAGGCCTGGAAGCGGGCGGCGCGCTGCGCCGCGCTCTCCTGCTCCGGCCGCAGCGGGATGTCGGTCGCCGCGAGCGGATCCGCGACGACGGGCAGGGCGGTGATCTCCTGCCCCATCAGCTCGTCGACGTTCACCCGGGTGACCCGGGCCGGCACGGGATCCGGTGCCCCGTCGACGAGGATCGCGTCGTCGGTCCAGCGGAGCAGAGGCGCCTCGCCGTCGATCAGGGCGTTTAGCGCACTGCGCGGGCCGCCGATCGCGAGCACCGAGGTGCTCGCCGCCCGGGTCAGGGCGACGTACTGGAGCCGCCCGGCCTCATCGGCCTCCGAGGAGGCCCTCCGGCGCGCGAAGTCGGAGTCGGCCAGGCGCTCGGCCGCCTCCTCGGGGACGGCCAGCTTCGGCCAGAACAGCAGCTCGCGACCCGCGAGGGGCGCGGTCACGTCGACCTCGTCGGGGGAGCGCACGAGCACGCCCCAGGTCTGGTCCCACTCTTTTGCGTCCCGGGTCAGGTGGGTGACCACGTGCTCCCATTCGAGACCCTTGGCGGAGTGGATGGTGCCCACCCACACCGCGTCCGGCAGGCCCGACAGGTCCGGCCCCTCCTCCCAGGCGTCGAGATCCGCGCGCAGCCCGGTGAGGGTGATGGGGGAGCCCTCGGCGCGACGGCGCGTGGTCGTCTCCCGCGCGAGTGCCCTCAGCGCGTCGAGGGAACGGCGACGGGAGCCCTGCCCGCTCCAGCGCTTGATCCGCTGCGCCAGGTCGAGGGCGTCGACGAGCGCGCTGATCATCTCCTCGGGCGTGTAGGCGACGCAGGCCCGGCGCACCGCGTGCAGACCGGCGAGGGTCGGGTCCTCCCACCAGCGCGCGTACACCCCCCGACGAGCCTCCCGGTCCGGGGCGGCCGTGAGCTCCTCGAACCAGGTGCGGTGCGCCGCGTGGTCCTCCAGCAGCGTCACCAGCTCGGTGAGCGCGAGGGTGTCGGAGGCATCGAGGGTCACCGCGAGCGCGGCGCGGACCAGCTGCGCCTCCCGGGTGGCGAGCAGGGAGTGGGCCGCGCCGGCGGTCGGCACGCCGCGGGCCTGCAGCGCCGCGACCACGGCCTGCTTCTGCGTATGGGTCCGCACCAGCACCGCGGTGGTGCCGGGGGTGAAGACGCCCTCGTCGATGCGCTCCCGGATCTGCTCGCCGATCATCGCGGCATGCTTCTCGGCGGAGACCACGTGGTTGTCGTTCTTCGTCGCCTCCCACACCTCGAGCACGCCGCCGACGGCCTGCTCCCGCCGCTGCTCGGGGATCTCGAGGGTGATCTGCTCCGCGCCGGTCCCCTCCGGATCGAAGACCCGCGTGAACACCGCATTGGTGAGCTCCACGAGGCGCTCCGACGAGCGCCAGGAGTGGGAGAGGTTCCGGATCTCTCCCGTGCCGAACCCGGTGTCCCCGCGGCCGAGGGCCGCGATGATCTTCTGCATCAGCCGCGGATCGGCGTCGCGGAAGCCGTAGATCGCTTGCTTCGGGTCGCCCACCCAGATCTTGTCCTCGATCAGCTGGGACAGCTCGAGGAACAGGGCGAGCTGCACGGGGGAGGTGTCCTGGAACTCGTCGACCGCGAGCAGGCGGAAGCGGGAGGCGACGGACTCGCGGACCCGCGTCGACCCCTGCAGCAGGCGGAGCGCCCGCACCTCCTGGTCGATGAAGTCGATCAGGCCCAGGTCCCGCTTGTGCTGCTCGTACGCGTCCAGGGACTCCGCCGCGGTGTCGAGGACGAGGGCGATGAGGTCCTGCACGTCCCGCTGCCAGGCGCCGCAGGCGGTGAAGGACTCGGAGATCTCCTCGCTGAGCGGGGCGAGCGTGCGCTTGGCGACGGCGCCGAACGAGCCGGCGGCGATCTTCATCCACTCCGACCAGGGTGCCCGGTCATGGTCGGCGAGGGTGCGTCGCGACCGGCGCAGGGACTCGAGGTCGTTGCCCGTCTTGTTCAGGCTCCCCTTCGCGATCGGTCCGCCGGCGATCGGCTGCCCGTCGGGGGTGCGGGAGGCGTCGAGATCGGCGGCGAGCTCCTGGATCCGGGCGTCCAGCAGGTGCAGCCAGCGGGGTCGCTCGTCGGGGCCCGGCGCGGGCAGTCCGGCGCTGTCGCGGAACTCCTGCCAGGACGTCCCGATCGCCCCGCGCAGCGCCTCGGCGCCGAGGAGGTTCGTGCGGGCGGCGTTGGCGAGGATCCGCACCTGCCCGCGCCAGGACGGTCGGGGGCGATAGCTCGTGTCGTCCTCGTCGCCGTCGTGCTGGGTCCGGGCCAGCAGGTCGCTGTGCTCCTCGCCGCGCGCGGCGGCGGTCCGGGCGATCGCAGCGGAGAAGGCTGCCTTCTGCGTCGTGTCGTCGAGGACCTCGACCGCGGGGGAGATCCCGGCGTCCATCGCGTAGTCCGTCACGAGCCGGCCGGCCACGGAGTTCACGGTGCCGATCACGGCCGAGTCGATCCCGCGCGCCTCCTCCACCAGCGCCCGATCCAGCAGGGTGGAGCGGACCCGGGAGGTGAGCTCCTCGGCGGCCTTCACGGTGAAGGTGGTCGCGATGACCTCCGACGGATCGAGCCCGTCGGCGATGAGATCGGCCAGTCGCTGGGTGAGCGCATAGGTCTTGCCCGACCCGGCCGAGGCGTTGATCAGGGTGAAGGTCATGAGACGTCGCCTCTCATCCCGCACAGCAGCGAGAACTCGCAGTAATCGCATCGGGCGTCGACGACCAGGGAGCCCTGGGCCCGGGCCGCCGCGCGCGCGCTCGCGTAGGTCTTCGCCGCGTCCGACCTCGGGGTGGCCAGGTCCTGGCCCGCGTCGAGCAGGATCTGACCGCTGCGCGCGTCGACGCGTCCGGCGCCGATCTCGTCCAGCGCCTCGGTCATCCCGGCGGTGCCGCGGGACCAGAGGTCCTCGATGTCCAGGGTGGGGCGGCCGTGGGGGTCGAGCGCGGGATTCGCGGAGACGAACTCGCCCTGCGAGAGCAGGAAGTAGCCCACGTCCGTCCCCTCCTCGTGCAGCGAGTGCGCGTAGGCGGCGAGCTGGAGGGCCTCGCCGGCCTCGAAGAGCTCGGGGTACTTGCGGGCGGCGTAGGTCCACTTCAGGTCTATCACGGTGGGACGGCCCTCCCCGTCCTCGGCGTCCACGTCCCGGTAGCCGATGAAGGGCACCGTCACGTCCCCGCGCTGCAGGTGCAGCACGAGCGGCTCCTCGAAGCGGGACTCGACGGAGGTGATGACCAGGCCCGCCGCACCGAGCCGGTCGAAGAACTCCAAGAGCGAGCGGACGGCCCGCTCCCGCAGCCCGGCGAGCTCGACCTCGCGGCCGGGCAGCAGCAGCTCCGAGGCCAGACGCGGCACCTGGGTCTCGATCTCCTCACGGATCCGTGCGGCCGACGGGGTCCTCTCGCCGCTGCCGACCAGCTGCTCGACCACGGCGTGGACGAGCGTGCCGATCATCCGGTTCCCGGTGGGGACGGAGGCGACCGAGGCCGCGCGGATCTGCAGACCGTTCTTGTACGTCCACTTCTGCCGGCACCCCAGCAGGTCCTCGGCCTGGGAGTACGAGAGTCGCGCGGGCAGCAGATGCGGTGCGGGCGCCACGACCCGGGTGAGGTCCGACGGGAGCGGAGCGATCCGCGAAGGTGCCGGGACCGTGACCTCGCGCCGGGCCCCGGCCAGGGCGAATCCTTCCGCCCCGAGCGTCTCTGCGGGGGAGAACGTCAGCTCCTCGAGCACGTCCGCGACACCCTGCCCGGGGGCGGCGCGTCCTGCGGCGAGGTGCGCGAGCAGGGCGTGCGGTGCCGTCGGCTCCTCGGCGCGGCGCCGGGTGCGCACGACGACGATCCGCTCGGCGCCGTGCAGTCCGCGCAGCCCGGCGTCGGTGTCGAGGGCCGCGAGGCGCGCGGGCGGCAGGATCCGGGCCCCGAGACGCGTCAGCGCCCCGGCCTCCGCCGTGTCCCAGGCGATCCCCGTGGCGGCATCGTCCCGATCCGCTCCCCACCACAGCACGTCGCCGCCGACGGGCAGCAGCTGCGCCGACCGCGAGCAGGTGCGCCACCGCGAGGTCGCCTCGGGGCGGGCGAAGGGGGACCCGGCGCGCCCTCCGGCGGACGCGACGATCTGGGCCAGCTCCCGCTCGCGGAGCACGCGGGTCGGCTCGAATTCCTCGAGCACCTCGAGGAGCACCTGCAGGTGCGTCGAGGCCCTGGTCAGCGAGGGATCGCCCTGTCCCAGCGCCCGGAGCCGCGTCCCCAGCGGCGCGGTCACCTCGCGCACGCGCGCCGGGGTGAGATCCTCCGGCGCGAGCGGAGAGATGACGAGCGCGGAGAGGGCGCGGACCATCTCGAGCCCGCTCACGGAGAGCTCGTCGTCGGCCTCGAGCGCCGCCATCGCCTGCTGCCAGGCGGTCCCGCCGGTGCCGGGCTCCTGGGCGAGCGCGTCGAGCAGCACGCGGCGTGCGCGCGAGGGGACGAGACCCACCTGATCCCGGCCGTCCTCGGGCACGTCCAGCACCCGCAGGTCGAGGAAGGCGGCGAGCAGCTGCACGTCGACGGGGGCGACGGCGAGGGACAGATACAGCGGCAGGATCTGCAGCGCGGTGCGGTGCGCGGCGGAGTCCGCCACGCCGACGGCGGGCAGTCCGCGGCGGTGCAGCTCCTGGTCGAGGAGCACGGTGTCCGCCCCAGCGAGCAGCTGCAGCGGGGCGCCATCGCGTCCGGCGAGCAGTCGGGCGGCCGTCTCCGCGGCGGTCCACTCGTCCTCCGCTTCGACGAGGACCAGTTCGGGGCGGACCGCCTGCTCCGCGGCCCCGGGTCTCTCGAGCGTCACGCCGGACGCCTCGAGCAGCTGGAGCAGCCGGGGCCACAGGCCGGGCAGGGACGACGGGTCCTCGTGGCAGAGCAGGGAGTCGACGCCGAGCGGCCACGTGACCTCGTCGGCGAGGGCGTCGACGAGCTCGCGCAGGTCGTCTGCCGCCCCCGGCGCGAGGTCGGGCCCTGCGTTCTCGACCGCGCACAGCGCCGCGATCCGATCCGGGGCGCCCTCTGTCGGCTCGAGCCGTGCGCCGGCGGTGACGGCGGCGTCCCGCCACGACAGCACCGTCGAGCCCGTCGCCCACGGGTCCGCGGCGAAGGACGCGCGGAGCCAGGGATGGTCCGCCGCGGCGATCCGACGCTGGTACTGCGCCACCCGCACCGCCGGTTCGACCTCGGGTCTGGTCAGCCCGAGCCGTGCCTGCAGCAGCCGCACCAGCCCGCGCGGGCCGAGCCGCGGGCCGCCGTCGGCCCAGCTCGCGCCGTCCAGGGACCACCCGAACTCGATCTTCATGCGCTCACCCTAGGGGAGGGGGCGGACAGCCATGGCCCCGACCACCAGCTCGACGATGCGGAGCGCCGGCCCGAGGAGGAACAGGATCGTCCCCGCGAGCACTCCCAGGAAGGAGGAGGCCTCGCCCCATCCGGCATATTGCGCGCCGATGGCGGCTGCCGTCGGCAGCACCACACCCAGTCCGCCGATGCCCACCGACACGAGCGCGATCACCCCCGCCAGCTCCCGCGCCCGGGGGACGGCGAGCACGGTCGTGACCACGTCGAGCAGCAGGCCGGCTACCGCCGCGATCCCCGTGAGCACGAGCCCGAGCAGCGTGACGTTCGTGAGCCGCCGGTTGTCCTCCACCCCGGTGGGGGTGGGCGTCAGCACCTCACCGATTCCGTGCAGGACGGTGATGCCGGCGATCACCGCGGTGATCGCGGCGAGGATGGGCACCACGAGCCACACCAGGGACCCGCAGATCATCGTCACGCCCAGTGGCCTCATGGCCTCCCCCTCATCGGTTGAAGGGATCATCCCCCCGGATCCCCCAGCTGAAACCGCGATCGTAGAGCATCCTGCCGGACTCGTCCGGGGCGAGCACCAGGTCCTGGCCCTCGCCGGTGACGTGCAGCGTGCCGTCTCCCTGCTCCTCGACCGTGAGCACGAGCGTCTCACCTTCCGCCGCGAGGTACTCCTGGATCGGCTGGCCCTCCTCCCGCAGGTCCAGCAGCGTCAGCTCGATCTGCGAGCCGTCCAGCCGCCGCCAGGTGCCGGTGAGCAGGGTGCCGTCGGCCTGGCGCAGCTGGGCCCGCGCCTCGCCGCCGCTGGAGATCGACCCCAGCGCGAGGGCGCTCCACCGGGTGTCCTCGGAGAGCTGGGCGGCGGGCTCGGCGGTGTCCGACGCGACGCTCCACACGCCCGCGGGCACCGATTCGTCCACCGAGCGCGGGGCGTAGTGCCCCGAGATGCCCCACAGGCACAGCCCCGCGAGAGCCAGGGCCGCGATCGGGCCGGCGATCGACCCGACCCGTTCGGCGGGCCGCCAGGGGATCAGCCGCGGGGACGGGCCCTGGGGGATCTCGCCGCTGGTCAGGAAGGCCCGCGTGAGCCGCGGCAGCCACGGGATCAGCACGATCAGCGAGAGCACCAGGTAGATCAGCGTCGGCGTCTTCACCATCACGTCGTAGCCGAGGTTGAGCACCAGCACGAGCGACATGGAGGCCGCGCCGAGCAGCGCCCCGAGCGGGACCGAGCGCCGCCACAGCAGGGCGAGCCCGGCGCCGAACTCCGCGAGCCCGGCGAGGAACTGGAACAGCGGCGAGAAGGCGACCATCCGCCACAGCAGCCCCATGGGGCTCATCTCGCCGTGGGCGATGAGGGCGTCGCCGGTGTCGGAGAACCCGAACTGGCCGAACACCAGCTTCGCCCCGCCGTAGTAGAAGAACACCACGGCGAGCAGCAGGCGGATCGCCGCATGGGCCCACCAGGCGATGGTGATCCCGACGTTCCGGGCCAGCTTCTTCTCCGCGGTGTAGTCGCTCATGCCCCCACCTCAGCGCAGGAGCGACCCCGCGCGACTCACCCGCTGGTCGCGACCTGCTCCGACGAGAGTCGGATCTCCCGCACCCAGCTCGCCTCGGACTGCAGCGGCCGGCCGGGGACCAGCTCGCCGTCGGCGACGAAGCCTTCCTCCCGGCCCTCGAGCTCAGCGACCAGCAGCGCCCGATGCCGCGCGAGCTCCGCGGCGGCCGACGGATCGGCCGCCAGGTCGTGCTCCTCCCGTGGATCGGACCCGAGGTCGAAGAGCTGCTCGTGGCCGTCGCCCGAGAACCACAGGTACTTGTGCCGCTCCGAGCGGATCCAGTGCAGGCCGTGGTGGCCGAGCGAGCTGATCAGGTGCTCGCCGTGGAGGTGCTCCCGCACGGGCCGGCCGTGGCTCGCCGCGCGCAGGTCCTTCCCGTCGACCCCCTCGGGCACCGGCACGCCGGCCAGTCCCAGGAGGGTCGGCATCAGGTCGCGCAGCTCCGCGATCGGATCGACCTCGCCACCCTCGCCCCAGCCGTCACGGAACCTCTCGGGCACGTGCAGCAGCAACGGCACCCGCGCCGAGCCCTCGTAGCCGACGGACTTGCGGTACATGTCGTGGTCGCCGAGCATCTCGCCGTGGTCGGAGACCACCGCGATCACGGTGTCCTCGAGCAGCCCCTGGTCGGAGAGGGCCTCCCGCAGCCGGTTCAGCTGCAGGTCGATGAACTCGATGGAGCCGTAGTAGCCGGCCCGCACCTGCTCGTGGGTGCTCTCCTTCTGCGCCCCGAACTCCGACTCGGAACCGAAGTCCCGCCGGTGCTCGTCGAAGCGGGAGACCCACTCGCCGTGCGCCCGCGGCGGACCCGGCCGGTCGCGGTACTTGTCCCACAGCCAGGCCGGCGGATCGAAGGGCGCATGCGGCCGATGGAAGGACATGTACAGCAGGAACGGCTTCGTCGGATCGCGTCGCTCGAGGAAGCGCAGCGACTCGTCCGCCACCCAGCGGGTGGGGTGCAGCCGCTCCTCCCGCTCCCACGGCCGAGCGGTCATCGCATTGCAGCCGATGCCGGTGTCCTGGTAATCCGCCCGCGGATCACCGGTCTCCCGCCGCAGGAACTCGACGTAGTCGTCGCCCGGACCGCGCGCCGCGCGGCGAGCCGCGTGCAGGAAGCCGTCGTGCAGCAGCACCTCGTCGAAGCCGCAGCGCGCCCGATCGGGGAAGACGTGCATCTTCCCCACCGCGAAGGTCTGGTACCCGTGGTCGCGCAGCGTGGACTGCAGCGTCACCGGGTCGGCGTCGGGGAAGGGCACGCCCTCCCGGTAGCCGTAGCGACCGTGCAGGTCCGGCGACTTCCCGGTGAACAGCCCTGCCTCAGCCCTGCCTCAGCCCTGCTCGGCGCTGCCCGGCCGCGCCCACGGCGGCACCGAGCCGCCGGGGTAGCCGGGCACGCGCCGCTGCTGCTGCTGCGCCTCGGCCTGGGCGCGCTGCGCCTCCCGCTGGGCCTGCTCGGCCTGGGAGCGGGCCTGCTCGCGGCGCCGCTCCTCCTGGGCGCGCAGCTGCTCGGCGGAGATCCGCTGCCGCTCCTGGTGCTCGTCCGCATCCGCGTCCTGGTCGGCCTGGTGCGCGGCCTGGGCCTGCAGCATGGCGGAGCGGATCTCGTCGCCCATCGAGCCGACGGCCCCGGGGTTGCTGGGCAGGTACAGCACGTTGGAGCGGCCGTTGCGGGCCACGTCCTGCATGGTGTCGAAGTACTGGGTCATCAGCAGCAGCTGCTCGGCCGAGTTCTCGATGCCGACCTTGCGCAGCATCTCGTACTGCTCGGCGATGCCCAGGGCGATCGCCTTCCGCTGGGCGGCGACGCCCTCACCCTGCAGACGCTTGGACTCGGCCTCGGCCTCGGCCTGGGTGACGCGCTTGATCTTGTCCGCCTCCGCGAGGGACTGCGCGGCGACGCGGTCGCGCTGGGCGGCGTTGATGGAGTTCATCGAGTCGCGGACCCGCTGGTCCGGGGAGATGTCCTGCACCAGGGTGTTGATGATCCGGAAGCCGTACTCGAGCATCCGCTCGGAGAGGGTCTGCTCGACGCTGCGGGCGATGTCGTCCTTCGACTCGAAGGCCGCGTCCAGCTCGAGGCCGGAGAGGGCCGAGCGCACCGTGTCGAAGACGTACGAGCGGATCTGCGCCTCGGGGTTCGACAGCTTGTAGTACGCGTCGACGACCTGGTTCTCCTGGATCTGGTACTGCACCGCGACCGGGACGGTCACGAACACGTTGTCCTTGGTCTTGGACTCGATGTTCACCTCGAGCTGCTGGACGCGCAGCGAGATGGGGCGGGTGATCGAGTCGACGAACGGGGTCTTGAAGTTCAGACCTGCCGAGGCGACCCGCTTGAACTTGCCGAAGCTCTCCACGATCACCGCCTCGGAGGAGTGGACGGTGAACATGATCGACGTGCGCAGACCGCCGAAAAGCAGCGCGAGGATGACGATCAGCACCACCACCACGACGGCGATGACGATCAGAGTGACGACGATGCCTTCCACGAAGGCCCCCTATCTCTTCGGTGCGGACTGTGACCCACGCTACCGGAGGTCGGCTGAGAGGCGGCGGGCGATGCGCGCCGGCGGCACCGGCGGTGCGTACCGCCGCAGCACCTGGCCGTCAGGGCCGATGAGGAACTTGGTGAAGTTCCAGGAGATCCGGCCGCCCAGCACCCCGGCCCGCTGCGCGACGAGCCACTGCCACAGCGGATCGGCCGACGGCCCGTTGACCTGCACCGCGGAGAACAGCGGGAAGGTCACGCCGTAGCCCGTGGAGCAGCGCTCGGCGGTCTCCGCGTCGCTGCCGGGGTTCTGGCGGAACTGGTCCGACGGGAAGCCGAGCACCGTCAGCCCCTGCTCGTGCAGCTCCTGCAGCCCCGCCAGCTGCGGGGTGAACGCGCATTCGGTCGCGATGTTGACGACCAGGACGTGCTCGCCGCGGTGGCGGCTCATCGCGTACGGCTCGCCGTCCGCGGTGAGCGCGGTGAAGTCGTGGAAGGAGCTCACGCCAGGAACTCGTCGACCTCGGCGCGGGTGGGCGCCGACTCGGTGCCGCGGCGGGTGACGGCGATCGCGGCCGCCGCATTGGCGCGCGTCGCGGCCGACTCCCAGTCCGCCCCGAGCGCCCGCTCCGCGAGCAGCACCCCGGTGTGGGTGTCGCCGGCCCCGTTGGTGTCCACCGCCGTCTGCGGGAAGGCGGGGATCTCGGTACCGCGGCCGTGGTGGAAGACGAGGCAACCGCGATCGCCGTCGCGCACGATCACCACCGCATGGGATCCGATCCGTCGACGCAGCGCCTGTGGGGTGTCCTCGAGGGCGTCCAGCCCGGTCAGCGCCCGCGCCTCGTCCGCGTTCGAGGTCCACACCGTGGTCCGGGCCAGCACCCGGTCCTGCAGGTCACGGGGGAACTCGGCGAAGGGCGCACCCGGGTCGAGCACCACCTCGACCCCGTCCGGCAGCGACTCGAGGAACTCCAGCAGAGGCTCCCGCGTCGGCTCGAACAGCGTGTAGCCCGAGACGCAGACGAGATCGCCCGGGGCGGGCGCGAGACGGGCCAGCGACTCGGCGCTGACCTGCCGCTCCGCCCCGTAGACGGTGAGGAAGGTGCGCTCGGCGGAGGGCTCGAGCATGACGATGCAGTAGCCCGTGTCGGCGTCCTCGCGAGGCACGTCGCTGAGGGCGACCCCGTCGGCCGCGAGCCGCTCCCGCACCAGGTCGCCGTGGCGGCCGACGCCGTGAGCGCCGCCGTGCACCGCCTCCGCACCGGTCCGCGCCGCGGCCAGCAGGGTGGTCACCGCCCCGCCCGCGTACCACTGCTCGCGGCGGACGTTCGCGTTCCCGCCGCGCGGCGGCAGGGCGTCCACCTCGACGACGACGTCGACCAGGGCCTGGGCGGTGTGGAGCACGCGGGGCATGCTCCCGAGTGTAGGGGCCCGGTCACAGCGCGGAGGCGACCTCGACGGCCTGCCGGATGGCGCGCTCCGCATCGAGCTCGGCGGCGAGGTCCGCCCCGCCGACGACGTGCACCCGGGGCGAGGTGCGCGAGGCCCCGGCGCCCAGCTCGGCGGCGAGGTCGGCGACGCTCTCCTGACCGGCGCAGAGCACCACGGTGTCCACCTCGAGCACGCGCGCCTCGCCGTCCTCCACCAGGTGCAGGCCCTGCTCGTCGATGCGCTCGTAGGTGACGCCGCGATGCTGGATCACGCCGGCGCGGCGCAGCTCCGCCCGGTGCACCCAGCCGGTCGTGCGCCCGAGGCCCGCGCCGATCTTCGTCTCCTTGCGCTGCAGCAGGTGCACCTCGCGGGCGCGTCGGCCGTCGTCGGCCTCGGTGCGCTGCGGCGCGGCCGTGACGCCGCCGCGCACGGCCGAGGGGTCCGTGACGCCCCAGTGCTCGCGCCAGGCACGCGCGTCGAGGGTGGGGGAGGGGATCGCGGAGGTGAGGTACTCGGCGACGTCGACGCCGATCCCGCCCGCGCCGATGATCGCGACGCGCTCGCCGGCGACCGCCCGCTCCTCGAGCAGGTCCTGGTAGGTGACGACCTGCGGCCCCGCGGCGGGCGGCTCGGCCGACGGGGCGAAGCCCGGCAGGTCCACGGGGCGAGGGGCGACGCCGGTCGCGACGATCACGTCGTGGAAGCCCGCGAGGTCCGCGGGGGTGGGGCGCATCCCCAGCCGGATGCCGACGCCGGCCGCGGCGAGCCGCATCCTCCAGGAGCGCAGCGCGAGCGCGTAGTCCTCCTTGCCGGGGATGCGGGCGGCGAGGCGCAGCTGCCCGCCGAGCTCCTCGGTCGCCTCGAAGAGGGTCACCACGTGCCCGCGCTCGGCGGCAGCGAGGGCCGCCTCGAGACCCGCGGGACCGCCGCCGACGACCGCCACCTTCCGCACCCGTCGCGGGGCGACGGGGGTGAGCACCAGCTCCGTCTCGTGGGCCGCGCGGGGGTTCACCAGGCAGCTCGCCCGCTTCCCGACGAAGACCTTGTCGAGGCACGCCTGGTTGCAGGAGATGCACGCGACGACCTGCCCGGAGCGGCCCTCGGCAAGCTTGCGCGGCAGATGCGGGTCGGCGAGCAACTGGCGGGCCATCGAGACCAGGTCGGCCTCGCCGCGGGCGATGACCTGCTCGGCGAGGTCGGGATCGTGCAGCCGGTTGGAGGCGATGACGGGCACGTCTACTTCGCTCCGCAGCTGGGCGGTGAGCGGCACGAAGGCCCCGCGCGGCACCGAGGTGACGATGGTGGGGACGCGCGCCTCGTGCCAGCCGATGCCGGTCGAGAGGACGTCCACGCCGCGCTCGGCGAGGCCCTTCGCGAGCACCACGGTCTCGTCCCAGGTCTGCCCGCCCGGGACCAGGTCGAGGAGGGAGATGCGATAGCTGAGCAGGGCGTCCTCGCCGATCGCGTCGCGGACCGCGGCCGCGATGGCGAGCGGGAGAGCGCGCCGGCCCTCCGCGCCCCGGCCGAAGCGGTCCCGTCTGCGGTTCGTGGCGGGGGCGAGGAACTGGTTCAGCAGATAACCCTCGGAGCCCATCAGCTCGACCCCGTCGTAGCCGGCGTCGACCGCGCGCCGGGCCGCGAGGGCGAACTGCTCGACGGTGCGTCGGGTGCCACGCCGGGTGAGGCGCCGGCTGCGGAAGGGGGAGAGCGGGGAGCGGCCGCCGCTGGGGGAGGCGGCGAGGGGCTGCGCGGCGTAGCGGCCGGCGTGGAGCAGCTGGAGGATGATCCGCCCGTCGGCGTCGTGCACCTCGCGGGTGATCACCTGGTGGCGGGTCATGGTGCGCTCGTCGGCCTGTGCCCCGCCGGCGGTGAGGCGGCCGGAGCGGTTGGGGGAGTGGCCGCCGGTGACGATGAGTCCGACCCCGCCGCGGGCACGCTCGCCGAGGAAGGCGGAAAGGCGGGCGAGATCCCCCGGATGGTCCTCGAGGCCCACGTGCATGGACCCCATGACGAGACGGTTCTTCAGGGTGAGGCGACCGAGGTCCAGCGGGGAGAGCAGGGACCGGTACCGCGACGCTGCGGACGACGGGTGCGGGGAAGTCATGCCCGCGATTGTGCCAGGCCCGGTCAGTACGGCGGGTCGCCGGGCGGGGGCGTCGACCGCGGGATCACCCGGCGGCCCCGGTGGCGGTCCAGCAGAGCACGTCGCTGCTGCGCGATCCCTTCGCCGGGGGGCCTGCTGCTCTCTGCCGCGTGGAGGGCGCGAGCCTCGGCGGCGCGGCGCTCGTGCTCCTGCCGGGCGTGCTCGAGCAACCGCACGGTGTGCGGGGTGAGCAGGTCGACGGCCTCCTCGCTGCGGGTGCGGAGCTGGTCATCGAGGGTCCAGGTGGTGCGCAGGGGCATGCCGGTCTCTCCCGGGTCCCGGGTGGGATCGATCCCGCCGGCGGTCTTCAGCCGGTGGTGCGTGCGGCACAGGCGGTGCAGGTTCTCCAGGGCGGTCGGCCCGCCGCGGGCGGGATCGGCATGGTCGAACTCGAGGACGTGGTCGTCCTCCGCGGCGAGCGCGGTGGAACGGGAGCAGCCGGGCACCGCGCAGACGGGGTGGCGCAGCCGCAGCTGGAGCCGCATCTGGGCGGAGGGCCGATAGGTCGTCGCGCTCGCGGGGAGATAGGCGCCGGTCACGGGGTCGGTGAGGATCCGGGTCCAGGTGGCCTCCCCGGCGGCGAGGTCGCGGGCCAGCTCCGCGGGGAGAGGTGTGGTGCCCTCGACCAGGGCGGGGGCGTCGTCCCGGCCGAGCAGCGTCATGACGGGAACCGTCACCAGGAGGCGGTACGGCGAGGCGGTCTCCTGCACCGGATCCGTGTCCAGCACGGTGTGGGTGAGGATCGCGTAGCGGAGCGTGTTCAAGGAGTGGGGGCGACCGCGCGCGGCGAGGTCCTGGTCGAGGTCGAAGGGGAGCGGCCCCTCGGCCCCCTCCTCGAGGGCGTGGCGCTGGGCTTCCTGGACGGCGCGCGCGGCGACGTCGAGCCGGTGCGCGAGCCCCTTGATCTCGAGGATCGGCCCGGTGACCAGCAGGGAGGCCGTGCCGGAGGCGGTGTCGACGTCGACGATCTCCACGCCCCGGCTCTCGGAGTGCGGGGCGGGGAGGGCGCCGGCGGTCGCGAGGTCCACGGCGAGCCGGAGGTGCCGGGTGAAGGTGTCCACCGAGACCGAGGGCAGCTCGAGGGTGGCCAGGTGCGCGTCGACCTCGGCGGCCTGCTCGTCGGTGAGGCGGCGCACCGCGCGCAGGAGGCGGTGGTGCATCGACTCCGGGAGCTCCCCGCGGCGCACGTACTCGAAGGTCAGCGGCATGACCTCGACCGCGGTGCGGGCATCGCGCACCTGGCCCCAGGCCTGGTCCAGGGTGAGCCGCAGCCCGACCGCGACCTTGAGCGCGCTGAGATCCGCGTCCTCGGGGCGGCCCTGCACCTCCGGATCCTCCCGGAAGAAGGTGGCGAGCAGGCGCAGATGGTGGGCGTACATCCGGGTGCGGGCGAGCGACGCACGGTGCAGCGCGAGCACCCGGCCGGCCTCGACGCTGCCCGATGCGACCTCCTCGAGCATCCGCTCCGCGGTCAGCGGCCGACGCGCCCGCACCGTCCACTCGGGCAGCGCCGGGCGGGCGACGGGAGGCAGGAGCGAGCTCGCGTCGTGGTCGTCCACGAAGTCGCCCATCCGCCCCACCTCCCCTCACCCCTGCGGGCCGCTGGTGCCGGCCCGATCGATGCTCCCAGGATATAAGCCGAGAAAGCCCGACGGAAGGCCGATCGCCGAATGGGGATGAATATGTGGATAACCCTGTTGTGGGGAGGAACGGTTGCCCCGAAAATCGCATTCTGTGGACGGGCGAACTCGTCTGTCGGACCCCTGTGCGAGGATGTCGTCGCAGGTGGTGGGCGTGGAGTCCGGGGTCGGCCAGGGGTCGGGGGCGGGGTGGGGCGGAGGGAAATTCCCCAAACTCCGAGAACTCCGGAGAATTCCTCCGCGCCCCGACATCACGCCCGCGCCAGGGCCACCCCCACATTGTCCGGGCCGCCGGCGTCCAGTGCGAGATCGACTAATCGCGTCGCGAGGGATTCCAGATCCTCTCCTTCCGCGGCCAGCGCCTCCGCGAGGTCCGCCGGATCCACCACGGCGTGCAGGCCGTCGGAGGAGAGCAGCACCAGATCGCCCGGCTCGAGCCGGCGCACCAGCAGGTCCGGAGCCGTCGGGGCGCCCGCGGCGAGCGCCCGGTTCAGCAGGCGTCGGTCCGGATGCGCCGCCGCCTCCTCGGGAGAGAGCCGGCCCGCCTCGAGGAGCGAGCGCACCTGGGTGTGGTCCTGGGTGATGTGCTCGAGGCGTCCGGCGCGCACGAGCGAGATCCGGGTGTCGCCCAGGTGGGCCACGTGCAGGCGGTCGCCCTCCAGCAGCGCGGCGGAGAGGGTCGAGCCCGCGGCGTCGGAGGTCGGGACCAGCGCTTCCACCGCCATCCAGGCCGTCTCGAGGGCGGCCAGGGGCGGGGCCGAGGCGGCCGCCTCGACCGCGTCGGCCAGGGTCCGCAGCAGTCGCGCGGACAGATCGTCGGCCCCGCCGAAGCCGTCGGCCACGGCGAGCAGCACCCGGCCGCCCGGCAGCTCGCGGATCAGCACGGCGTCCTCCTGGGTGGGCCGCTCGAGGCCCTGGTGCAGGGCGAAGGCGGTGCGCGGGGTGGTCGTGGACGTGGTGGTGGAAGTGGTCATGATGTCCTCCGAGTGATGCTTCCCGAGGTCACGGACCAGGTCGGCGACGACGGCGGCGCGGGAGAGGGCGTCGGCCTCCTCCTGTCGCCACCAGGAGCGCAGCTCCGCGGCGGCGGCTGCGTCGTCGTCGAGATCGCACACCACGCGGATGCGGGCCAGGCCCATGCCCAGCCCCCGGAGCGCGGCGATGCGCCGCGCCCGATCGATCTGATCCGGTCCGTAGGAGCGGTAGCCGGTGAACGGGTCCACCCGACGCGGGGGCAGCAGCCCCGACTCGTCGTACAGGCGCAGCGCCTTGGGGCTGAGACCGCTCGCGGCGGCCAGTTCCCCGATGCTCAGCAGTGTCCCGTCCATCGGTTCTCCTTCCGGGCGCCGAGTCCGTCCCGGCAGTGACCACCCTCCGGATTGTCCCCGGGGGAGGGTCAAGGGTGCCGGGAAAAACGCTCGCGCCGTCCCTCGTCGGCGTGGTCGACTGCCCCCATGTCTGTCACGATCCGTCTTCTCGACACCGCCTCCGACGCCGAGCTCGAGCAGTTCAACGCCCTGGACGACGCCCTGGACCTCGACGCCTTCGGCGGCGTCCAGCCGTACTCCGTCGCCGAGCGCCGACTGGCCTGCGAGGACACCGAGTACTCCCGCGCCCAGCGCTGGGTCGCCGTCGCGGAGGGGCTCGAGGGCGGCGAGATGATCGTCGGCCGCGGGTCGGTGCATCTCCCGCTGCAGGAGAACACCGAGCTGGTCGAGGTGGGGCTGAGCGTGCATCCGGCCCATCGCGGGCGGGGGATCGGCACCGCGATCGTCGAGGAGGCGCTGCGGCCCGCGATCGCGGAGTCCGGGCGGCCGCTCGTCGGCGCGTGGGGCGAGATCCCGGCCGACGGGGATCCCGACGATCCCGCGCTGCCGGTCAACCGCCTCGCCGCCCGACTGGGCGTGAGCCGGAAGAACATCGGGGTGTGCCGTCGGCGCGACCTGCCGCTGGAGGCCGCGCTGCTCGACACCCTCCGCGCCGAGGCGGAGGAGCGGCAGGGCGGGTACCGGATCGAGATCTGGGACGGCCCCGCCCCCGAGGAGCACCTGGCCTCCTACGGGGCGCTGCTGCGCCAGCTCGACCTCGACGACCCCGACGAGGACATCGAGTACGAGGCCCCCGAATACACGCCCGAGCGGATCCGCACGGGGGAGCGGCGGCTCGCCGAGCAGGGCATCACCCAGTTCCAGTCGGTCGCCGTCGCCCCCGACGGCACGATCGCCGGGAACTCGGTGGTCCACGTGAAGACCGCCCCGGGGGCGAGCCTCGGCTGGCAGGAGAACACGCTGGTCATGCCCGATCATCGCGGGCATCGCCTGGGTCTCGCGCTCAAGGTCGCGACCCACGCGTTGCTCGCCGAGCGGGCGCCCGAGGTGCGCAGCCTGGTCACCTTCAACTCGCACGTGAACCCGTGGATGATCTCGATCAACGAGAAGCTCGGCTACCGGGTGTCCCACCGGGAGGTGGGCTACCAGGGGAGAATGGGCGCATGAGCACCCTGCGCACCGCCTCCCGCGAGATCGCCGCCCCCGCCGCCGCCCTCTTCGAGCTGATCGCCGATCCCGCCCAGCAGCCGCGCTGGGACGGCAACGGCAACCTGGCCGAGGCCCCCGAGGGGCAGCGGGTCACCGCCGTCGGCGACGTCTTCACGATGCGCAACACCTCCGGGAAGCAGAAGGACAACCACGTCACCCGCTTCGTCGAGGGGCGCGAGATCGCGTGGCTGACCGCGCCGGCGGGCGAGGAGCCGCCCGGTCACGAGTGGATCTGGCAGCTCGAGCCGCTCGCGGAGGACCGCACCCTCGTCACCCACTCCTACGACTTCTCCCGGCTGGTCGACGAGGCGCGGATCGCCCGCTCCTCCCGCACCACCTCCGAGATGCTCGCCGCCTCGATCGAGAACCTCGCGGCGCTCGCCGAGGGCCGGTGATCCGCCGCCTGCTGCTCGTCGGGCTCGGCGCGACCGGGCTCGTGCTCGCGGCCGGACAGGTCGCCGCGGGCCTCGGGGCGCGGCGCGTGCGCGCGGCGCTGCGGCCGACGGATCCGACGGGGCGGGAGGTGATCGTCGTCCTCGGCTACGGCAACGACGGCACCGAGCTCAATGCGGTCAACCGCTGGCGCCTCGACGTGGGGCTGCGCTCCCGCGACCCTCGGGCGTCGTCCTCGCTGCTGGTCCTCAGCGGCGGGGCGGTGCGCGGGGCGCATTCGGAGGCGGGGCTGATGGCGCGGCACCTGCGGGAGCACCTGGGCTTCGAGGGGGAGGTCGCGCTCGAGACCCAGAGCCGGTCCACCTGGGACAACATGGCGTGCACGGTGCCCTTCCTGGAGGACGCGGATCGGATCGTGATCGCCTCGGATCCGCTGCACGAGCTGCGCGCCCACGGCATGCTGCGCACGCAGCGCCCGGACCTCGCCGCCCGCCTCGCGGCGGCCGACAACTGCCGGCCCGGCGAGCAGCTGCTGCGCGGGCCGTGGACGACGGTGATCGGCCTCGAGGGGCTGCGCCGGGCCCGACGGGACGGGCAGATCCGTGGCTGATCCCGATCCCTTCGACCTCGCCGGCTCGCCGCTCGCGGGGAAGCCGCTGCGGCTGCCGGAGACCCACGACCCCGACTGGTGGGTCAAGCAACGCCTCGAGAGCGGGGACATCGACCCCGAGGCGGTGCTGCCCGTCGTCGTGCTGCTGCGCCGCGAGTTCGAGCGTCGCGCGGAGACCCTCGCGGAGCTGCGCGACGAGGAGGCCGTGCGGGAGTACGCCGCGGACTTCACCCGCCGGGTCCACCAGGACCGGCGCGAGCACCCCTTCCAGCGGATGCTCGCCCCGGCCTGGGACGGGGACGACGCCGTCGAGGAGTGGCGGCGGCTGCGAGAGGGCTGATCAGGGCATCCAGTCCTCCGGATCGGTCGCCGACTCCGGAGCGCCGTGCGCCCGCAACCAGGTGCAGAGCGTGCGGCAGTCGCGCTCGAGGAACTCCCGGCCGTGCGGATTCGCGATCAGGTCGATGACCTGCGGGACGTCGATGATCACCGGGTCCGGCTCCGTCTGCCGGGTGTCGATCAGGACGTTGTAGGGCGAGAGGTCGCCGTGGACCAGACCCATCCGGGCCATCTCCGCGACGGCCTCGCGCAGGTGCCGGGCCCAGCGCTCCGCCTCGTCGGCCGAGGGGCGGGTCTCCTGCAGCCGGGGAGCGGCGACCGCGCCGCGCTCGTCGTCGGTGCCGATGAACTCCATCAGCAGCTCTGTGCCCTGGATCTGCACCGGATAGGGGACGGGGATGCCCGCCTCCCACAGCCGGCCGAGGGCGTCGAACTCGGTGCGGGCCCACTGGCCCGCGGCGGCCTTACGGCCGAAGGCGGTGCCCTTCGCGATCGCGCGGGCCTCGCGCGAGTCCTTGGTGCGGCGGCCCTCGGTGTAGGCGCTCGAGCGGTGGAAGGTGACCTGGTCCGGGTCGCGGTACCGCTTGGCGACCAGCAGCGTCACCTCGCCGGGGGCGCCGGTGCACAGCTCCTGCGGGAGGCCGCGCTCGAGCAGGAAGGCGTCGGCCTCCTTGCCGGTCTTGAGGATGCCGAGCTCGGTGTCGATCGCGCCGTCGTGCTGCACCACCCAGGCGGGGAAGGGCTGCGGGCCGCGGTCGAGGGTGTGCGCGGTCTCGGGCCAGGTGGACCAGCGCTGGTCGTCGTCGAGCTCGGGAAGGAAGAAGTCGATCGGGGTCATGGATTCTCCTGAGGGAAGGGGCGGACGGCAGGGGTCAGCACGGTGACGCTCATCAGCTCCTCCTTCCCTCAGGGGCGGCCCGATCGGGACGCGCTGGGAGCACCGTAGGCGGGGTGCCGGCGTCGACGCCACTGATTAACCGGTCCAGTTCCTCCCCTTCCCACGTTGCGGTCGCCGTGGTTAGGGTGCAGGTCCCATCCCCGATCCAGGAGTCGACGATGACGTCCGACCTGCATCACCCCCTCTCCCGACGCACCCTTACCCGCCGCGGGCTCATGGCCGCCACCGCCGGCGCCGCGGCCCTCGGTGCCCTGACCACGGCCCCGGCCAGCGCGGAGGGTCCACGGCCCGGCCGCGGCGTGCGCTGGAAGGACGGGCGGGTGTTCCCCTCCTTCAGCGGTGCCGGGAAGATCACCGTCGCCGACCTGCGGGAGCTCGACGGCTTCGACCGGCTGCTGCTCATCACCCTGCAGGGCCTCGTCAACCGCGACCGCCCCGAGGTGTACGTGATCCTCGACGACGTCGACGAGACCTGGCTGCCCGACCTGCCGGTGCGAGCCCGCCGCCTCGAGGACCCCTTCGCGCTGGTCGAGGAGCATCGCGACCGGATCACGGGCGCCGTCGTCTACGACCTCGCGTCCCCGCACACCGTCAACCTCGCGACCACCCTCGCGGGCCTGCGGGGCGGCGTCGTGGCGAGCGCCGAGCAGGCCGAGCGCTTCTCGCTGCCGATCCTCGAGGACCTCAGCGGGCGCTTCGCCGACGACCCCGCCGCCGTCCACGACTGGGCGATGGCGAATCTCTGGCCCGAGTGCACGCACGAGATCCTCGTCGGCCTGCCGCCCACGCAGACCGTCGCCGTCGCCGGCATCGAATGGACCGAGCTGCTGCGCGAGCCGGAGCACGTCACCGACTCCTCGAACCTCGACACCTACACGGTGGACCTCTCCGGCGCGCTCGGCACCGGCGAGGTGTTCGTGCGCCTCACCGACGGCTTCACCAGCGACGGCTGGGGTCCGGCGCTCACGGGCGTCGAGGTCACGGCCGACGGGGAGGTGATCGCCTCCTTCGTGCCGAACACCCCGGGCGAGGAGGGGTTCCTCTTCGACGGCAGCGGCTCCTCCACCAAGGAGGGCCTGCGCTTCGCCGACGGCGGCGGGCGGATGATCTACCGCTTCGCGGTCCCCGAGGGCACGGCGGCGTTGAGCGCCGCGCTGACCCTGGAGAACCAGTTCGTCGTCTCCGCGACCGATCAGGCGCCGACGCGCGTCGAGCCCTTCGCCTCCTTCCGCGACTTCTCGGTCGCCACCGGGGCCCTGGTCAGCTGGCTCCCGCCCTCGGGAGACAGCGGCAGCCAGTTCGAGGAGCTGCTCGCCCAGGTCGAGCCGGGCACGGTCTACGCGGGCTGGTTCAGCAACGACGTCGCCGGCGAGTGGTCCGGGGTCGAGCTGTGCAGCCGCGCCTCCGTGATCGTCGTGGCCGCCGACTTCTACGTGAATGCGACCGTGCTCTCCGCGATGCGCGCGAACACCCGGGCGAAGCCCGCGAAGCCCTCGCAGCGCTCGGTCGAGGACCGCACCTATCTGACGCTCACCATCGGCGAGGGCGACAACATCCAGTACTGCCAGCGGCACATGCGCGAGCTGTGGGACGACGCCGGGCGCGGGGCGGTGCCGATGAACTGGACCGTCTCCCCGCTGCTGGAGGACATCGGCCCGGCGATCCTGAAGCACTTCCAGGACACCGCGACCGAGAACGACCTGCTGGTGTGCGGACCCTCGGGGGCCGGGTACACCTACGGCGACTCGTGGCCGCAGGAGGACTGGGGCGTGTTCACCCGGCTCTCCGGCGACTACCAGCGGCGCACTGGCCTCGACGTCGTCTACGCGTACTCGACCCCGCGGCCCGGGGAACCCGCCGAGCCGCTGCCGGACTGGGTGCTCGAGCAGTACGCGGCCGACGTCGACCTGCGGGGCATCCTGCAGACCGACGAGTCCGGGGCGATCAGCGAACCGGGGGCGGCGGTGCCGCTGATCGGCATCCTCTACCCGGCCGGATCGGTCGATGTGTACGTGAACGCGATCCTCGAGCGGATCGAGGCGCACGACGGGAACGGACCCCTGTTCCTCGCCGGGCTGATCAACGCCTGGAGCTGGACGCCGAGTGATGTGGTGGCCCTCGTCGAGGCGCTGCCGAGCGACGTCGAGGTGCTGCTCGCGGACGAGTTCTTCGACCTCTTCGCGCGGAAGGCCTGAGGCCCCTCAGCCCCTGGCGGCCACGATGGTCGCCAGGGGCCGCACCTCCCTGAGCCGGGCCGCCGCCTCGCGGGCCGCGGCGGCACTGGGGACCTCCTCGAAGGGGTCCTCCGCGAGCAGCACCACGTCCGCGGGGCCGCCGACGCGCAGCGCGTCGATGCCGTCGGTCGAGGCGAGGAGGGCCTCGTGCGGCTGGAGGGCCTGCTCGGGGTGCCAGGCCTCGCGCTCGTCGGCGCTGCGGTGCACCGCGGCGGCCATCGCGAGCCAGGGGTCGACGGGCGCGACCGGGGCGTCGGAGCCGAAGAGCAGCGGGACGCCGGCGGCGAGCAGGTCCCGGAAGCGGTAGGCGAGGTGGGCCGCGCCGGGCATCAGCTCCTCCGTGGGGTCGCGGTCGTCCAGCAGGTGCGCCGGCTGCACCGACGCCCGCACCCCGAGCCTCGCCATCCGGGCCACGTCCTCGTCGGCCAGCAGCTGGGCGTGCTCGATCCGACCCCTCGCCCCCGTGACCGCGAAGGCGTCGAGCACCACACCGACGGCCGCGTCCCCGATCGCATGGATCGCCGGCTCGAGGCCGAGCTGCGCCGCGCGGGTCAGCAACTGCGGCAGCTCGAGGGCGTAGTCGCTGAGCACGCCGACGGGTCCGCCCGCATGCCGGCAGTACGCGGAGCGGGAGCCGAGGGAGCCGTCGGCGATGACCTTCAACGGTCCCATCGTCACCAGGCCCGAGGGACCGAGCACCGTGCCCGTCGGCCCCGGGACGGCAGGAAGCCCCGAGGCGTAGGTCGCGGTGCGCACCCGCATCCGCACCCGGCCCTCCTCGTCGCGGCGCCGCCACAGGCTCCAGGTCTCGCCCCACTCCATGTCGGTCAGGCCCACGAGCCCCCGGGAGAGGGCGTCCTCCTGCAGCCGGTCGATCCCCGCCTCGAGGCCCGCGGCGACCCCCGGCAGCTCCTCGAGCCGGGCGACCGCGTCGAACCACTCGTCCTCGGCGACGATGCCCGCGCGCGGCGGCAGGCCCAGGGCGGCGAGCGCCGCGGAGCTCATCCACGCATGGTGCGCATCGCCGCCGATCAGCACCACCGGCACCCGGTCGCCGCCGACCGCGTCCAGGGCCGCGACCGTCGGCTCGCCCGCGAGATCCACCAGTCGGTGCCCGAAGCCCACCAGCACCGGGTCCGCCCCGAGCACCGCCGCGACGCGCGCGACGATCTCCGCCGTCGAGGCGGCCCCCGCGGTGTCCAGCCGGGCGTAGCCCTGCGCGGTCTGCCCCGCGTGCACGTGCTGATCCCACAGCCCGGGGATCGCGAGCGCGCCGCCCGCCTCGTGGACCTCCTCGCCCGCGCGCCGAGGGAGGGACGGGCCGATCTCCACGATCCGGCCCGCAGTCGCGCGGAGATCCGTCGGCGCGTCCGCACCGCGCAGCATCACCTGTCTGATCAGCATCGACACAGCATGACAGCTGTCATGGGACCGGGGCGGGATCCGCCCGCACAGTAGGGGCATGACCTCGAGCACCCCCGCCCTCGACCTCCGCGGCGTCCGCCGCACCTACGGCCCGGTGACCGCCGTGGACCACCTCGACCTCACCGTGCCGCGCGGCCAGATCCTCGCCCTGCTGGGCCCCAACGGAGCCGGCAAGTCCACCACCGCCGAGATGATGCTGGGCCTCGCCACCCCGAGCGCGGGCACCGTCCGGGTGCTCGGCGTCCCGCCCGCCGAGGCCGCCCGGCGCGGGCTGATCGGGGCGATGCTGCAGAACGGGACGCTGCTCGAGGACGTGCCGGTGCGCCTCCTGCTGCGGCTCGTCGCCGCGGTGTGCGCGCACCCTCTGCCGATCGACGACGTCGTGGAGCGGGCAGACATCGCGCCCCTCCTGCGCCGGAACACCTCGAAGCTCTCCGGCGGCGAGGCGCAGCGGGTGCGCTTCGCCCTCGCCCTGCTCCCCGACCCCGAGGTGATCCTGCTGGACGAGCCGACGGTCGCGATGGACGTCGGGACCCGGCACCGCTTCTGGGAGTCGATGCGAGCCGTCGCCGTCGAGGGCCGCACCATCGTCTTCGCCACCCACTACCTCGAGGAGGCCGACCAGCAGGCGGACCGCGTGGTGGTGATGAGAGCCGGGAGGCTCGTCGCCGACGGCACCGGGGCGGAGATCAAGGAACGCATCGGCGGACGGGTCGTGACCCTCGCCCTCGGCTCGGGGGCCACGGGCGATGACCTCGAGCGCCTGCCCGGGGTGGGCGGCACCGAGCTGCTCGAGGACGGCCGGATCCGCCTCGCCACGAGCGACTCCGACGCGACCCTCGCCGCCCTGTTCGCCCCCGGCGGGCCCGACGTGCGCGACGTGCTCGTCGGGACGCCCTCCCTCGAGGACGCCTTCCTCCAGCTGACCACCAGGAGCACTTCATGACCGCCACCGCCACCACTGCCGATGTCCCGCAGCTCACCCGCACCGTCCGCTACACCCTCGCCGACATCCGCCTCACGCTCCGCAACGTGCTCTTCGTGTTCTTCACGGTCGGTCTGCCGGTGATCATGTTCCTGCTCTTCGACCAGATCTACGGCGGCCAGCAGCTGCCCGGCGGGGCCACCGTCGGCACCTTCATCATGGTGAACATGGCGTCCTACGGCGGGCTCACCGCCGCCCTCAACACCGGCTCGCTGATCCAGGTCGAGCGGACCAACGGCTGGCTGCGCCAGCTCATGGTCGCGGGGCTCGAGCCGCGCAGCTTCGTAACCGGCAAGCTGATCGCCGCCCAGGTCGTCGTGCTGCCCGCACTGATCGGCGTGATCCTCGCGGGAGTGCTCCTCGCCGGGGTGGAGATCACCGCCGGTGAGGCGCTGCGGGTGCTCCTCGTGCTCTGGATCAGCATGGTCCCGATGGTGCTGCTCGGCCTCGCCGTGGGGCTCGCGCTGAAGCCCAGCGCCGTCGGCCCCGTGGTGACCATCGGCACGATGCTGCTCGCCGTCGCGGGCGGGCTCTGGTTCCCCTTCGAGATGTTCCCCGACTGGCTGCAGCAGATCTCGGTGCTGCTGCCCACCTACTGGCTCGGGGAGATCGGCGCCTGGGGGATCGTCGGCGGGGACCTGCCCCTGCGCGGACTCGCGGTCCTCGCGGCCTGGACCCTGGGCCTGGTGCTGGCCTGCGCCCTGCTGCTGGGCAGCGCCGCCCGCCGCGCCTCCCGCCGCTGAGGCCTGCGAGGATGCTCCCGTGACCGACATGCCGCCGCCGCCCCCGCGCACGCCGCGCGGGGTGCACCGCGCCGCGCTCGACAGCGGCTCGCTGTTCTACAACGTGCCCTCGCTGCTGTTCCTGCTGTACATCCTGATCCCGGCGTGGACCGAGCTGAGCGTGCCGCGGGCGCTCCTGGTGACCCTGATCTGCGCGCTCTACGCGGTGCTCTTCGCCTACACCGCGGGGCTGCGCGCCTATCCGGTCCGGGACCGGCTGGTGTGGCTCGCCGCGGCCTGGGCCCTCCTCGGCGCCCTCTGGGGGGTGATCGGCCTCGAGGTGCTGAACATGGTGATGTTCCAGCAGGTCATGCACGGGATCATCCTGCCGCTGCGCTGGGCGCGGGTGACGGTCCCGGTGATCGCCGTGGCCGTGCTCGTCGGCGCCGCGACGACCGACCGGCCGATCGCCGCGGTGCTCGCCCTCGTCGGCCTGGTGCTGTCCCTCGGGCTCGCCGAGGGCATCGAGCGCGGGATCCTGCAGGAGCGGCTCGATGAGGCCGAGCGGCGCAACGCCCATCTCGCGGTCGCCGTCGAGCGCGAGCGGATCGGCCGGGACCTCCACGACATCCTCGGGCACTCGCTGACCACGATCACCGTCACCGCCCAGCTGGCCCAACGGCTGCTGCCCACCGACCCCGAGGCCGCCCGCGCCCGGCTCGGCGAGATCGAGCGGATCTCCCGCCAATCCCTAGCCGACGTGCGCACGACCGTCTCCGGCATGCAGGAGGTGCGCGCCGCGCACGAGATCGCCGCGGCCCGCAGCGTGCTCGGCGCCGCCGGGATCGAGGCGGTCACGCCCACCGCGCTGCCCGAGCTGACCGAGGAGCGCTCGGAGCTGTTCGGCTACGCGATCCGCGAGGGGGTCACGAACGTGGTGCGGCATGCGGGCGCGACCCGCTGCACCCTCACCCTCGAGGAGGATGAGGTGCAGGTGCTCGACGACGGGACCGGCCTGCCGCCGTCCCGTGCCCTCAGCGGGCTGGCCGGTCTGCGCCGGCGCCTCGAGGCGGCCGGAGGCAGCCTCGAGATCGTCTCGCCCCCGCCGAGCGGGAGCGGCACCCTGCTCATCGCCCGCCTGCCCCCCGACAGGAGCCGGGCATGAGCGCCCCGCTGCGCGTGCTGCTCGCCGACGACCAGGCCCTGCTGCGCAGCGGCCTCGCCGCCCTGCTGCGCCTCGAGAAGGATTTCGAGGTCGTCGGCGAGGCGGCGACCTGCGCCGAGGCCCTCGACCTGGTCGAGCGGGAGCGTCCCGATGTGCTGCTGCTCGACGTGCAGATGCCCGCCGGCATGCGGGGCGGAGGCCAGTCCGGCCCCGCCGACGGCCTCGAGGTCGCCGAGGCGCTCCGCGGGAGCGGCGTCCGGATCATCGTGCTGACCACCTTCGGCCGCGCCGGCTACCTGCGGCGCACGCTCGCGGCGGGGGCCGACGGGTTCATGGTCAAGGACGCCCCCGTCGACCGGCTCGTCGACGCGATCCGCCGCGTGCACCGGGGGCTGCGCGCGGTGGACCCCGAGCTCGCCGCCCAGTCCCTCGCCGTCGGCCCGAACCCGCTCACCGCGAAGGAGACCGAGGTTCTGCGCGCCGCGGCCCGCGGCGGCACGACCGCCGACATCGCCGCCCGGGTCTTCCTCTCCGAGGGGACGGTGCGCAACCACCTCTCCGCCGTCATCGGGAAGCTCTGCGTCGCCAACCGGGCCGAGGCCGTGCGCACCGCGACCGAGCACGGCTGGATCTGAGGCCACCGGCTCCGCGTAGGCTTCTGCGGTGCACACCCTCGAATCGGTCCTGGTGGCGCTGATTCACATCAGCGTGCCGATCTTCGCGATCGCCTCGATGCTGTCGATGGGCCTGCGCACCCCGATCCACGCCTTCGCCGCCCAGCTGCGGGACCGCCGCACGGTGCTCGCCGTGCTCGGCGCGAACTTCGTCGTGGTCCCCGCCGTCGGCACCCTGATCCTGATCCTGGTCAGCCCGCTCCTGCCGGAGAAGGCGGGGGAGGGGTTCATCATCGCGCTGTGCGCCGCGGGCGCCCCCTTCGTGCTGCAGCTCGGGGCGATGGCGAAGATCCCCTACGGGGAGACCGCCGGGCCGATGGCGGTGCTGCTGCTCGGCTCGATCGTGTTCATGCCGCTCGTGGTCCCCGTCCTGCTGCAGGACGTGCAGGTCGACGGCTGGGCGGTGGCCCGCCTCCTGGTCGGCACGATGCTCGCCCCGATGGTCGCCGGCATCGTGATCGCCGCGGTCTTCCCGGCGCGCGCCGATCTGCTCGCCCGCATCGCCGGGAGCGTCGCGGCGGTCTCCGCGGTGCTCATGTTCCTCTCCGGCTTCGGGTCGAACAGCGCGCTGCTGCTGAACCTGCTGCTGTCCCCGGCGATCCTGGTCGCGGTGGGCCTGGTGACCCTCGCCTTCTTCGCCGGCCGCTCCGCGGGGGACCTCGCCGGGGAGACCCTCACCGTGCCCGACGGGCCCGCGATCCTCACCAGCCAGCGGAACATCGCCGCGGCGCTGCTGGTGGCCCGCACCGGGGCCAACGACGGCTCGATCGTGGTCCCCATCCTGCTCGTGAGCGCCGTCGGCTTCGTGCTGCTGGTGCCCTACGCGCTGATCACCGGGGCGGTGCGCCGCCGCCGCGTGGGGGAGCGGGTCACCGTCGGGGTGCTCCTGGGGATCGTCGGCCCCAAGGCGGACTGAGGCGGCCCGCGAGCCCCTAGGCTTGCTGTCCGTGTCCTCCCTGCTGCGCATCGTGCGCTTCACCCGCTCCCTCGCGCCCCTGTACACCGCGGTCATCATCTGCTCGGTGCTGACCTCACTCGCGGCGCTCGCCGTCCCCTTCCTCATCGGCCGGGCGACCGACACGGTGGCGGGCGCCGTCTCGGACGCGACCGGGGCCGGCGCGGCGGTGCGCACCGTGCTGCTGCTGGCCGGGGCGGTGCTGGTCGCCGAGCTGCTGAACACCGTCGTCTCCAACATCGGCGGCTGGTACGGCGACGTGCTGAGCAACCGGATGCGCACGATCCTCTCGACCCGCTACTACGAGAAGCTGCTGCACCTCCCGCAGAGCTGGTTCGACGGGGAGATCACCGGCACGATCGTCGCCCGGCTGAACCGCTCGATCGCCGAGATCTCGCAGTTCACCAAGACCATGTCCAACTCCTTCGCCGCGATGCTGATCACCACCGCGGCGGTGCTGGGCATCAGCGCCTACTACGCCTGGCCGCTCGCGCTGCTGCTGCTGATCGTGTTCCCGGTCTACGTGTGGCTGACCTCCCTCACCTCCGTGAAATGGCAGCGGCTCGAGGGCGAGAAGAACGAGCAGGTGGACATCGCCTCGGGGCGCTTCGCCGAGGTGATCGGCCAGATCCGCGTGGTGAAGTCCTTCGTGCGCGAGCGCGGGGAGCTCGCCGACTTCTCCCGCCGCTTCGGCGCGACCGACGGCCTCACCCGCGCCCAGTCCACGCACTGGCACACCATGGACGTGCTGCGCCGGGCGGTGCTGAACCTGGTGTTCTTCGCGATCTACGCGATCATCTTCGTGCGCACCGTGCAGGGGCAGTTCACGCTCGGCGAGATGGTGCTCCTGGTGCAGCTGATGAGCATGGCCAAGGCCCCGGTGGAATCGATGAGCTGGGTGATCGACTCCTCGCAGCGGGCGATCGCCGGCAGCCGCGACTACTTCCGGGTGATGGCCACGCCGGTCGACCCGCGCACCGCCGCGATGCTCGCCGCGGGCGAGGACGGCGCCCCGGCGCAGGACCTCGTCGAGCCGGTGCCGGGGGCGCCGGTGGTCGCCTTCCGCGAGGTGTCCTTCGCCTACGAGGACGGCGAGGACGTGCTCCACGGGATCGACGTCGAGATCGCCCGCGGCGAGAAGGTCGCCCTGGTGGGCGAGTCCGGCGGCGGCAAGTCCACGATCGTGAACCTGCTGCTGGGCCTCTACGAGCCGCGCGAGGGCAGCGTCGAGGTGGTGGGGCGCTCGAGCACCGAGCTGCCGCTGGACCAGCTGCGCTCGCGGATCGGCGTGGTCTTTCAGGACGCCTCCCTGTTCTCCGGGACGATCCGCGAGAACATCGCCTACGGACGACCCGGCGCGAGCGACGAGGAGGTCGTCGACGCCGCCCGGCGCGCGAACGCCGACGCCTTCATCTCCCGCTTCGAGCACGGCTACGACACGGTCATCGGGGAGCGCGGCCTCAAGCTGTCCGGCGGGCAGCGCCAGCGGGTCGCGGTCGCCCGCGCGATCCTCAAGGACGCCCCCGTGCTGGTCCTCGACGAGGCCACCTCCGCTCTCGACACCCGCGCCGAGCGGCAGGTGCAGAAGGGCCTCGACGAGCTGATGGAGGGGCGGACCTCGCTGATCATCGCCCACCGGCTCTCCACCATCGCCACGGTGGACCGGATCATCACCCTCGAGGACGGCCGGATCGACGAGATCGGCACCCCCGCCGAGCTCGCCGCCTCCGGCGGGATCTACGCCCAGCTGCTCGACCTGCAGAACGCCGGGGATCGCAAGCGCCTCGCGCGCTTCGACATCACCGGCTGAGGGTCATTCGCTCCGCTCCGGCAGCAGGCGCGGCAGCACCCGGTGAGGGCGCGGGCGGTGGCGCGGTGCATCAGGTCTCCTCGGGGAGGGCGCGGTTCTCGCGGGCGAGCTCGGTCTCGAGGGCGTCCAGGCGCTGCGGCCACAGGCGCGAGTAGCGGTCCACCCAGGCGGCGACCTCGTCGAGGCCGCCCGGGCGCAGGCGGTAGATGCGGTGGGAGCCGGACGGCTCGACCTGCACGACATCGGCCTCGCGCAGCACCCGCAGCTGGTTGGAGACGGCCGGCTGGCGGATGTGGAACTCCGCGGAGACGGCCTCCCCGATCATGCCCGCCGACTGCTCCCCGTCGCTGAGGATCTCGAGGATCCGTCGGCGCACGGGGTCGGCGAGCAGGGCGAAAGAATTCACGTGGTGATGATATCAGCGAAGGATGAAATAGGGAAGGAAATCGGGCCCAGCGAAGGGTCGGGGAGGGGCGGTAGCATGGCACCGATCACACGCTCGGGGGCTTCGAAGGAGCTGACATGGGATTCATCCAGGCATTCAAGGGCGCTGTCGGCGGCATGCTCGCCGATCAGTGGAAGGACTTCCTCACCGTCCCGTCGGGACTGCAGCAGACCGCGGCGCTGTTCCCGGCGGTGCCGCAGGGGACCAACTCCGGTCGCGGCTCGAACACCCGCGGCTCGGAGAACGTCATCACCAACGGGTCGAAGATCATCGTGCCGCAGGGGTACGGGCTGATCACCGTGGTCGATGGGCGGGCCACGGGCCTGGTCACCGAGGCCGGCGGCTACGAGTTCACCGACTCCTCCCCGGACTCCCGCTCCGTCTTCGCGGGCGACGGCATGCTCGCCTCGACCGTGCAGACCTCCTGGGAGCGCTTCAAGTTCGGCGGCCGCCCCTCCTCGCAGCAGCTCGCCTTCTTCGTCAACCTCAAGGAGATCCCCGACAACCGCTTCGGCACCCAGTCGGAGATCTACTGGGACGACGCCTACCTGAACTCGCAGGTCGGCGCGGTCACCCGCGGCTCGTACACGCTGCGGATCGTGGACCCGCTGCTCTTCGTGCACAACTTCGTGCCGGCCACCTTCATCTCCGCGAACGCCGGGGTGTTCGACTTCTCCGATCCGGACAACGCCGCGGGCAACCAGCTGTTCCGCGAGGTCGTCGGCTCCCTCGCCGCCGCCTTCTCGCGCTACACCAACGATCCCGACAAGGGGAACCGGATCACGAAGATCCAGGGCGACTCCGTCGGCTTCGCCCAGTCCCTCTCCGCCGCCGTCGAGGAGGGCTACCGCTGGTCCACCGACCGCGGCCTCGCGATCGTGAAGACCGCGATCGTCTCCATCGAGTACGACGCGAACACCCGCGCCCTGCTCACCGAGGTGCAGAAGGCCGACGCCCTCTCCGGCGCCCGCTCGCAGTCCTACCTCAACCAGTCCGTGGCCCGCGGTGTGCAGGCCGCCGGCGAGAACGGCGGCGGGACGGGCCTGGCCATGTTCGGCGCGGGTGCGGGTGCCGTCGGCGGCCTCGTGAACCCGGTCCAGCAGACCGGCGCCCCGCAGCAGCAGGCGGCCCCGGCCGCTCCGGCGGCCCCCGCCGCGGAGGACCCGGTCGCGAAGCTCGCCCAGTACAAGCATATGCTGGACCAGGGCCTCATCTCCGAGGCGGACTACGAGGCGGCGAAGAAGGCCGCGCTCGGCCTGTGACCGACGACCGCATCGTCGACACCAGCTCCGGCAGGGACGACGGCCTCGACAAGTGCCCGCGGTGCGGGTCGGCCGAGATCCATTACGAGATCTCGGTCGGCTCGCTCGTGTGCGGGTACTGCCGCTTCCAGTGGAACGAGAAGGTCGCCGAGACCGCATTCGGGCTCGACTCCGCGATCGCGGAGCTGCGCGGGCACACCATGGCCTCGGGCACGGCGGACGTCCGCGAGGACCTCTCGGTCGTCACCTTGAAATGCCAGGGCTGCGGGGCGGAGGTCGTGATCAACGCGGCGGAGCAGGTGCAGTCGCGGTGCCACTGGTGCCGCCAGACCCTCTCGCTGAACACGCAGATCCCCAACGGGGCGATCCCCGATGCGGTGCTGCCCTTCGCGCTCACCCGGGAGCAGGCGATCGCGCAGATCGACGCCTTCGTCGCGAACCGACGAGCCTTCGCGCACGCCCGCTTCAAGGAGCAGTACGTGCCCGACAACGTCATGGGCGTGTACATCCCGTACCTGGTGGTCGACGGGAACATGCACGCGGTGCTGCAGGGCACCGGCGAGGTCACCACGAGGCAGTACACGGTGACGGTCGGCAGCGGCGACAACAAGCGGCGCGAGACCCGCTACGACGCGGACGTCTACCGCGTCCAGCGGGCCTTCGACCTCCTGGTCGACGACCTCACGATCGAGTCGGCGCAGCGCTTCTCCGCCCAGGACAACCGCTCGGCGACCAACAACGTGCTCAACGCCGTGCAGCCCTATGACACCGAGAAGGCCGTCACCTACAACGCGAACTACCTCAAGGGCTTCACCTCGGAGCGCCGTGACCTGAACGTCCGCGATCTCGACGGCCAGGTGGAGGAGAAGTTCCTCGCCATCGCCCGGGCCAAGGCCCAGCCGACCGTCCGCGGTCTCGACCGCGGCGTGCGCTGGGAGCGGGAGGGGGTGGCCGTGCACGGCACCCGCTGGGTCGCGGTGTACGTGCCGGTGTGGCTGTACTCCTATGCCGACTCCGCGCTCGACGGCAGCTCCCTCACCCACTACATCGCGGTCAACGGCCGCACCGGGACGACGATGGGCTCGGTTCCCGTCTCCCATCCGAAGATCTTCGCCGTCGCCTGCGTCTCGGGGGTCGTCGCGACCGCCGTGGCCGCCGCGCTGTCCCTGGCCTTCTTCTTCGTCAGCTGAGGAGCATCCGATGATCGAGCTCTATCCCCTGCTGCTGGCCGGCTCCGGCGACTCCTCGGCGGCCGGTTTCCTGTTCCCGCTCCTGGCGGGGCCCGCGGTGTTCGCCGCCGTGTACGGGCTGATCTACCGCTACTACCGCAACACCGACAAGCGCCACGTCTTCGAGAAGGAGACCGAGGTGCGCGTCGGGAACCTGCGCAGCAACGACCGCAAGGTCGGCGAGAACAACCGCCAGAGCAGCGCCCGCATGAACGGCGACAACACCGGGGACCACCTGCGGCGCGTGCAGCGCATCCGGGTGGAATGACGTGCTCGCGGGCCTGCGCCGGCGCTGTCGCCGATCCCCGGGAGCGTGCACAATGGAGACCATGTCGCCGAGAATCAGCCGTCGTGGAGCCCTCGTCGCCGCCGCAGCCGCCGGTCTGGGGGTGCCCGCCGCCGCGGAAGCCGCCCCGCAGCCCGCCCGGCGCGGCGGAGGCACCACCAGGGTGCGGGTGGCCACCTACAACGCCTCCCTCAACCGCGCGACCGAGGGGCAGCTGCTCGCGGACCTGGCCACTGGCGAGGACCCCCAGATCCGCGCCGTCGCGCAGGTCATCCAGCTCAACAACCCCGACGTGCTGCTGCTCAACGAGGTCGACTTCGACGAGGACGGCCGCGCGATCGACCTGCTGCGCGAGAAGTACCTCGAGGTCAGCCAGAACGGCGCGACCCCCGTCCACTACCCCTACGCCTACACCGCCCCCGTCAACACCGGGGTGCCCTCGGGCCTGGACCTGAACCGCGACGGGACCGTCGGCGGGCCCGATGACGCCTGGGGCTTCGGCGCCTTCCCCGGCCAGTACGGGATGGTGCTGCTGTCCCGTCATCCGATCCTCACCGGGCAGATCCGCACCTTCCAGAACCTGCGCTGGGCGGCGATGCCCTCGAGCCTGCTGCCCGTCGAGTTCTACGGCGAGGAGATCGCCGAGCAGCTGCGCCTGAGCTCGAAGTCCCACTGGGACGTGCCGGTGCGGATCGGCTCGACCACCGTGCACGTGCTCGCCGCGCACCCCACCCCGCCCAGCTTTGACGGCCCCGAGAAGCGCAACCAGCGGCGCAACAACGACGAGATCCGTCTCTGGGCGGACTACCTCAGCCCCGGCCGGCGCTCCCGCTGGATCACCGACGACGCCGGCGTCGTCGGCGGCCTCGCCCCGCAGGAGGAGTTCGTGATCCTCGGGGACTACAACTCGGATCCGGCCGACGGCGACTCCTGGCCCGGCGCTATCGACCAGCTGCTCACCCACGCCCGCGTGCGCGACACCCGACCGAGTTCCGAGGGCGCGGAGGAGGCGGCCGCGCAGGGCGGGGCGAACGACTCCCACCGGAGCGATCCTCGCTTCGACACCGCCGACTTCGGCGACAGCCCCTCCCCGGGCAACCTGCGCGTGGACTACGTGCTGCCCGCCAAGACCCTCCAGGTGGTCTCCTCGGCGGTCTTCTGGCCCCGCTCCGGGCGCCCCGGCAGCGAGCTGACCGGCACCTACCCCTTCCCCACCTCCGACCATCGCCTGGTCCGCGTGGACCTCGAGGTGCGCTCCTGAGCAGTAGGCTCGCCACCATGGCTGCTGCGCTCGACCCGATCATCGACTCCGCCCGCCTCCACGAGCTGCTGGAGGGCGAGGCCCCCGTGCGTCTGCTCGACGTGCGCTGGGCCCTCGACGGCTCCACTGGGCGCGAGGCCCATCTCGCCGTGCACCTGCCGGGCGCCCACTGGGTCGACCTCGACACCGAGCTCGCCGCCCCGGCGGGCCCCGCCGTCGGCCGCCATCCGCTGCCGGAACCCGCCGACTTCGCCGCGACCCTGCGCCGCCTCGGGGTGGACGAGGACACCGTCGTCGTCGCCTACGACGACACCGACGGCGCCCCCGCGGGCCGACTGGTCTGGATGCTGCGCGCCGTGGGGCAGGAGGCCGCGCTGCTCGACGGCGGGATCGCCGCCTGGGACGGGCCGCTCGAGAGCGGCGAGACCCCGCCGCCGGCCCCCGGCAGCGTGCCCGAGCGCCCCTGGCCCGCTGACCGGATCGCGACGATCGACGAGGTCGCCGCCGGGGGAGCGCTCCTGATCGACGCCCGCGCGCCCGAGCGGTACCGCGGCGAGGTCGAGCCCGTGGACCCGCGCGCCGGCCACATCCCCGGGGCCGTCAACCTCCCCTACGCCGGGAACCTCGACGCCGAGCGGCGCTTCGCCGCCCCTGAGGCGCTGCGCCAGCGCTTCCTCGCCGCGGGCGTCGACCCCGACGGGGAGACCGTCGTGTACTGCGGCTCGGGGGTCACCGCGACCCATGACCTGCTCGCCCTCGAACGGGCCGGGATCCACGGGGCGCGGCTCTTCCCCGGCTCCTGGTCGCAGTGGAGCAGCGATCCGCAGCGACCCCTCAGCCGCGGGGATGCACCCGCCTGATCGCCTCGGTGATCGCCTGGTGGCGACGGCGCTGCACCAGGGTGAGCGCCCCGCCCGCGTCCTGCCCCAGGACCGCGGCCCAGATCGGCACCATCTCCTCGTGATACGAGTGGCCGTGCCCGCCGGACGCCTTGATCGACAGCGGCATATCGGCCGCGACCTGCCAGAACGTGATCCACGGGAACCAGCGCATGGCCGGGGTGACATCGTGCCCCACCCGCTCCCGCAGCCATCGCGGCTCGTCCCACAGCAGCGCCGGCTGCCACCACACCACCGGGTCCGAAGGGTGCTGGGCGTAGACCACCCGCGGGCTCTTCCACTCGGCGTAGAGGCCGCCGTGGTAGTTGCGGTGCAGATCCGCCTCACGGGTGACCACGCGGATGTGCCGGCCGTCGTCGAGGATCGGGGCGATCGCGGGCGCACCCTCCCGGCTGCGCGAGACCAGCTCGCGCCACAGCGGGGTGAAGCTCGGGGTGCCGGTCCACACGGCGCCGTCGACGCTCGCGAGCATCTCCTGCAGGTCGCGGAAGGCGGCCTGCCCGCCGAAGGAGCCGAGCGATTCCCCGGCCACGAACAGCCGCGGCCGCTGCCCCGGCGGCAGCGACTTCAGGCGCCGGCGCACCGCGTGCAGCAGCAGGTTCCCGGCGCGGCGCGGCGAGCGGTGGTCGACCAGGTAGCTCAGCGCGCTCGTGTACACCGAGTACTGCAGGGAGGCGGTCGCGCAGTTCCCGCCGGTGAGGAACTCGATCGCGGACAGCGACCACTCCTGCAGCCAGCCGGTGCCGGTGCCGGTGAACAGCACGAGCACCTCGCGCTCCCAGGCGCCGGTGCGGTCGAGCTCGGCGATCACCGCCTCGACGGTCTCCTCGAGGGAGCGCGCGGAGGACTTCCCGGCGTACACCCGGATAGGTTCCTGCGCGTCCTCGCCCGTGGCCGCGGCGATCTGCTCGGCGCTCGCCCCGGAGGAGACGATCTTGCGTCCCGGGGCGCCCAGGGACTGCCAGGTCTCGTGCGAGGCGGGGCTGCCGGAGCGCAGCGAGGAGACGGGGCGGGGGACGTCGGGCGAGATCAGCCGGTTCGCGGCCTCGGCCCGCTCGATCATCTGCTCGAGCAGCCGCCCCCGGATCAGGCGCTCCACCAGCACGCCCACCGTCACTGCCGTGAGCACGAGCGACACGGCGCCCACGATCCGCGGCGGCAGATAGGGACGGAGCATCGCCCGGTACAGCTGCGCCGTGGAGCGCACCGCGCGGACCGCGACCAGCGCCGCGGCGGAGAAGGCGACCCCGCCGACGGTGCCCACCGCAGCGGTCGAGAGGCCCTTCGGCTCGGCGCGCACCAGATGGCTGATCTCCCGCTGGCGCATGACGCCGCGCACCCAGGAGTAGGTCGAGATCCCGATCAGCGCCGCGGCGCCCGCCCAGCGGGCCCGCCGCCGGTGATCCGGGGCGATCGACATCTCCAGGCCGATGCCGGCGATCGCGCGCCGCACCACCTTCCCGGCGAGGACCCCGGCGGCGTAGCCGTAGATCTGCGAGAGGCCGATGTTCGCCGACCACATCCACCAGGTGCGGGGCAGGAAGCTGGGCGAGGTCGAGATCCAGCCGGTGACCGAGGCGCCGAGGAAGCCCCCGGTGTCCAGGGGCTTACCGATCTCGGCCCGGCGCACGCGATGACCGGCGGTCGAGGTGGTGCGGCGCACGATGCGCAGGGTCGCGCCGAGAAGGCGCCGGACGGCGGACGGAGAGTGGCCGGATCCCATGGGTCGAGCGTATCGGAGCGGGGCAGGAGCCGGTTCCGTAGCCTGGAGCCATGAAGCTCCTGCTCCCCGACACCATCGCCCTGTCCCCGCAGCTGCCCGAGGGGTGGGAGGCCGTCGTCGTCGACGCCCGCGCCGCGATCCCCGCCGAGCACCACGACGCCGCGGCCCTCGTGGTCTGGGGCGCCTCCCGCGCCCACCTCGCCTCCGCCGCCGAGCAGCTGGGGGAGCTGCGCCTGGTGCAGTCGCTCTCCGCCGGGGTCGAGGGGATACTCGCCGCCGGCTTCGCCCCGGACGTGGTGATCGCGACCGGTGCGGGCCTGCACTCGGTCACGGTGAGCGAGCACGCCCTCGCCCTCCTGCTCACCCTCGTGCGGCGCCTGCCCGAGGCGGCCGCCGCCCAGGAGCGCCACGAGTGGTCCGCCGAGCTCGGCGGCCTGCAGCCCCTCCACCCCGAGGACCGGATCACCACGCTCCTCGGCGCCCGAGTGCTCATCTGGGGCTTCGGCGAGATCGGGCAGACCCTCGGCCCGACCCTGCGCGCCCTCGGCGCGCAGGTGCGCGGGGCCGCTCGCTCGGCCGGGACCCGCGCGGGCTTCGAGGTCATCGCCGAGAGCGACGTGCTCGCGGCCCTGCCCGAGACCGACGTCCTCATCGACATCCTCCCCGCCACCGAGGCGACCCGTCACGCGGTGGACGCGGAGGTGCTCGCGGCGCTGCCCGATCACGCCCTGCTGATCAACGTGGGCCGCGGCGCGACCGTCGACCAGGTCGCCCTCCGGGAAGCGCTCGAGGCCGGCACCCTGGGGGGTGCCGGCCTCGATGTCACCGATCCCGAGCCGCTCCCGGCCGGGGACCCGCTGTGGGACGCGCCGCGCCTGCTGATCACCCCGCACGGGGCGGGCGGGCGGCCCGTCGGCGCCGAGGAGCGGATCGCCGCGAACCTCCGCGCCCTCGCCGAGGGCGCGGAGATCGCGCACGTCTCTTCCCGCTGAGCCCGCTGAGCGTCAGCCGCGCTTGGAGTCCGCGTCCAGGTGCTCCTGCACCTGCTCGCTGACCTGCTGGCTCAGCTGCGCCTGGAACTGCTGGCCGACCTCGCCCTCGAGCTGGGTGGCGACGGTCTCCTCGACCTGCGCGGTGAGGGTGTCGGAGTAGCGCTCGAGGAACTCGCGCTGACGGATGCGCAGCTCGAGGCCCTCGATCACCTTCACCTCGCGGGACAGCGAGCGCCACAGCGAGATCATCATGCCGATCATGACGATCGAGAAGGGCAGCGCCGAGAGCAGCGCGAGGGACTGCAGCGCGGTCATGCCCGAGGTGGCGTCCCCGGAGGCGGCGCCCGCCCAGATCAGGGTCGCAGCGATCACGCCGGAGGAGGCGGCCCAGAAGATGCGGGTCAGGCGCGGCGGGTTCGGATCGCCCTTGTGGGCGATCATGTCCATCACGAAGGCGCCCGAGTCGGCGCTGGTGATGAAGAAGATCGACACCAGGATCACCGCGATGCCGGAGAGTAGCGCGCCCGCGGGCAGGTGGGAGAAGGTGTCGAACAGGGCGGTGTTCGCGTCGATGTTGCCGTCGGCGTCGGTGAAATCGACCCCGCCGATGACCGACTTGTAGAGGGCGGTGCCGCCCATGATGGTGAACCACAGGAAGGTCACCGCGGTGGGCACGAGCAGCACGCCGGTGACGAACTCGCGGACCGTGCGCCCCTTGGAGATGCGCGCGATGAACACGCCCACGAAGGGCGACCAGGAGATCCACCAGCCCCAGTAGTAGGTGGTCCAGCCGTTGAGCCAGCCGGCGCCCTCCTCGCCCCGGAAGGGGAGCGTCTGGAAGGACAGCTGCAGGATGTTCTGCAGGTAGTAGCCGATGTTCGAGACCACGTCGCGCAGCAGGAAGAGGGTCGGCCCCAGGATCAGCACGGCCACCAGCAGCAGGGCGGCGAGGCCCATGTTGAGGTTCGAGAGGATCTTGATGCCCTTGTCCACGCCGCTCGCGGCGGAGAGGGTCGCGAGCGCGGTCACCACGAGCACGATCGTCACCTGCACGACCGTCGAGTTGGGCAGCACCCCGAGGTGGTCCAGGCCCGCGGCGATCTGGTTCACGCCGAAGCCGAGCGAGGTCGCGATGCCGAAGAGGGTGCCGACGATCGCGATGATGTCCACCAGGTCGCCGATCCAGGAGTCGGTGCGCTTGCCGAGAACCGGCTCGAGCGCCCAGCGGATCGAGATCGGGCGGCCCTTGCGGTGCACCGCGTAGGCGACGGCGAGACCGACGACCACGTAGATGCCCCAGGCGTGCAGACCCCAGTGGAGGAAGGTCTGGCCCAGCGCCCGCTCGGCCCGGGCCGGATCATCCAGGTCCGCGGCGTTCGGCGGGATGCCGGGGACGTCGCCGCCGGTGTCCGCGAAGAAGGTGAGGGGCTCGGCGGCGCCCCAGAACACAAGGCCGATGCCCATGCCCGCGGCGAACAGCATCGAGAACCAGGAGAACAGCCCGTACTCCGGCTCCTCGTCGTCCTTGCCGAGCTTGATGTTGCCCATGCGGGAGACCGCGACGATGATGCCGAAGGCGACGAAGGCGGTCACGACCAGGACGAAGTACCAGCCCACCGAGCTCACGACGGTCGCGTTGAGCGTCGAGATGACGCTGCTGAACTGCGCCGGGAGGATCAGCGCGAAGAGCACCGACAGCAGGATGATCCCGCCGGCGACGAAGAACACCGGCTTCGACAGGGAATAGGAGTGCGGCGGCGACTGGGCCGTGGAGGCTGACACGATTCCTCGTTCCGAGGTGGGGGATGGGACGTGACCGCGTCGCACCTTCGGAACCCCGGATCCTGCGGTGGGGACTCCACGGGCGGACGGGCCGTGGGGCACCCTACCCGTCCCCGGAGCGGGAGAAAAGGCCTCCTACCTCGGGTGATGCGCTCCAGGTGGGGAGATCTCCGCGCTGACCTGCGCTTCGGTCAGTCCGACAATCCGGCGACGAGAGCCTCCACGGCCGTGGCCGAGATCTCAGCGACGACGTCGATCTCGAGGCGGAACTGCTGGCCCGCCGCCGGTCCGCAGAGGTCCGACACGGCGCGCAGGGCGACGAAGGGCACCCCCAGCGCCTCCGCGGTGCGCGCGCTCGCGGTGGTCTCCATGTCCGCGCTGAGCGCCGCGGGGAAGCGCACCCGCATCGGCTCCGCGAGGGGTGCGGTCACGAAGGCATCGCCCGCGAGCATCAGCCCGCGGCGCCAGCCGCGCGCCGCGACCGCACGGGCCGCGGACTCTGCCGCGTCCACCAGGGCAGGGTCCGCCCGGTGCCGCTCGGGGCCTCCGGGCACCTGTCCCGGGGCGTAGCCGAAGGCGGTCGCGTCCGCGATCGACCAGGTGAACTCCTCCCCGACGATCAGCGTGCCCACCTCGACGTCGGCCGCGAGCCCTCCGCAGGAGCCCGCGGAGACCACGGCGCGCGGCCGGTGGGCGAGGATGCCCCAGGTCGCGGCGGCGGCCGCGGCCGCGACCCCGATGCCGGTGGTCACCACGATGGTGTCCTGCCCCGAGAGCAGACCCCGCCGGGCCGTGACGGGGGCGGCGAGCGGGGTGGTCAGCTCCTCGGCGGCGACGAGGCGCGCGTGCAGCGGCGCGGACTCCTCGGGCATGGCGGCGAGGACGAGCAAGGGTGCGGGGGCGGAGGTCATGGCCGCAGGGTACCGCCGCCCCCAGGCCCGTTCGTTAGGCTGGCGGGACCCGCAGCGAGGGCGGCCCCCGGGGCCGCAGGAGGAGGCAGTCATGGGTCGTGTCCGCGAAGCCGTCGTCACCGGAGCCCGTGCGGTGAGCCGCATCCCCCTGCCCTCGACCCTCACGCATCAGGCGCTGCGCGAGGCGCGCCGCCCGAACCCCCCGTCGGCGGTGCTGAAGTCGCACGCCGTCGAGCACGAGATGATCGGCCGCACCCGCACGGTGTGGCTCGACGGGCACCGCGGGGATCGTGGCCTGATCGTCTTCCTGCACGGGGGCGCGTACGTCTCCGGCCCCTTCGCGAGCGACTGGCTGTGGCTCTCCCGCCACATCGACGCCCTCGGCTGCGCGGGGCTCATGGTCGACTACCGCAACGCCCCCGACCACCAGCACCCCGTCGCCCTCGACGACGTGGAGGCGGTGCTCGCCGCACTGCGGGCCGACGGCCGCCTCGCCGGTCAGCCGTGGGTCCTCGCGGGCCAGCATGCGGGCGGCGGACTCGCGCTGACCGTCGCGCGCCGGCTGCGGGAGTCGGGGGAGGTGCCCGCGCCCGCGGCGCTCGTGGCCATGTCGCCCTGGCTCGACCTCGAGCTCGCCAACGCCGGGATCACCGAGACCGACCAGGCAGATCCGGTGCACGAACGGCGCCTGCTGCGCGATGCGGCGATCCGCTACGCGGGCCGCACGCCGCTCGAGGACCCGGATCTCTCGCCGCTGAACGCCGATCTCTCCGGGCTGCCGCCGCTGCACCTCTCGGTGGGGATGCGCGACCTCTTCCTCGCCGAGGTCCGCATCGCCCGGCTGCAGCTCGAGGAGAACGGCGTCGAGGTGGCCTATCGCGAGATCAGCGGCCGGCTCGGCCTGCAGCTGCGGGTGCGCCGCGGCGAGGACATGGAGCGGCTGCATCGCGAGCAGGCGGCACTGATCACGCGCGCACTGCGGGGCTGAGGCTCAGCTCTCGACGATCACCAGGGCGGCACCCGCGGGCGCCGTCGCCCAGCGGCGCTGCGGCAGCGCGCGGAGCAGGCCCGCCACCAGCAGGGCCTGGCCGATGATGTAGGTGACCATCACCCAGACGGTGCTGTACAGGATCGCGGCGCCCGGCAGGAACCAGGTCATCGCCAGCAGCGAGCTGGACAGCAGGAACAGCGTCCCTCCCGACCAGGTCAGCCCGTTGCCGCCCGCGGAGAGGAAGGCCGTCACGGCGAGGGCCACGGCGTAGGCCGCGACGAGGGGGAGCATCGGTCCGGCCCCGTCGGCGCAGGCGACGAACAGGCCGATCACCACGCCGCCGTAGGGGATCGCCAGCGCGATGCGCATGGGGTCCCGGTTGCGCCGCCACAGCGGGGCGAGGGCGCAGGAGTAGGCCACCAGCGCCCCGAGGAAGAACAGGGCGGAGATGGTCTCGACCTGCTCGGGCGCGATCTGGCTGAAGAAGTCCCCGCACCAGGCGCACAGCAGCCCGATGAGCAGCAGTCGCGAGGTCCGTGTCAGGTGCGGGACGGCGGTCAGCACCACGCCGATCAGCAGCGGGGCGAGCAGCGACTGGGTGACGCGCTGCAGCCCCTCGACCTGGGCGAACATCGCGGTCAGGTGCAGGCCGCCCACGAGGGCATAGGCCACCCAGAGCAGGGTATGGGCGGTTCGGGACGGCTGCACCGTCTCAGGCTAGGAAGCGGACCCGGCGGTGACCAGCGGTATGACGGAGCATTCGGGCACGATCGGGTAACGCTCGGTCACATCTGCGCGGGAGCGTCCACCCCGAGGGCGTCCAGACCCTCCATCAGCACCCGCTCGGTGAGCTGGGCGAGGGCGAGCCGTCCCGCGCGCAGAACCTCGTCGCTCTCCTTGAGGATGGGGGAGGCCTCGTAGAAGGCGGTGAAGGCCTGGGCGAGGGAGAACAGGTAGGCGCACAGCCGATGAGGCTCGTAGTCCTCGCCGGTCTGGGAGAGCACCGGCGCGAACTCGAGCAGCGCGAGGGCCAGCGCCCGCTCCGCGTCGTTCTCGACCAGCGGCGCCGCGGCGGCGGTGACGCCCTCGGCCGCGGCGCGGCGGGAGATGGACCGGATCCGGGCCACCGCGTACTGCAGGTACGGCGCGGTGTTGCCGGTCAGGGCCAGCATCCGGTCGAGGTCGAAGGTGTAGTCCGAGTCGTGCGCGGTGGAGAGGTCCGCGTACTTCACGCCGCCGATGCCGATCGAGCGCGCGATCTGCGCCCGCTCCGCCTCGGGCAGGTCGGGGCGCAGCTCGTCGATGACCGTGCGGGCCGTGGTCACGGCCTCCTCGAGCAGCGCCATCAGCCGCAGCGAGGCGCCGGAGCGGGTGCGCAGGATCTTGCCGTCCTCGCCGAGGACGGAGCCGATCTTCACGTGCTCGGCGCGCACCTCGGCGGGCAGCCAGCCGGCCTCCCGCGCGATCGCGAAGACCATCTGGAAGTGCAGCTCCTGCGCGGAGCCGACCACGTAGGCGATGGCGTCGGCGCCGAGATCCCGCACGCGGTGGCGCACCGCCGCGAGGTCGGTCGTGGCGTAGCCGTAGCCGCCGTCGGACTTGCGGATGATCAGCGGCAGCGGCTGCCCGTCGCGCCCCGTGAACCCCTCGGGGAAGACGCACAGCGCGCCGTCGGAGATCCGCGCGATGCCGGCCGCCTCGAGATCCGCGCAGACCGCCTCGAGCTGATCGTTGTAGGAGGACTCGCCCGCGAGATGCTCGTCGCGCAGCGTCACGTCGAGCAGGTCGTAGATGCGGTGGAAGTACTGCTTCGACAGCTCGACGAGGTCGGTCCAGATGCGCAGCGACTCCGGATCACCGGACTGCAGGGTCGCGACCCGCCGACGGGCGCGCGCGGCGAAGTCGCCGTCGGACCCGCTCTCTGAGGCGTCGAACTTGGCGCGCGCCGCCTGGTAGAAGGCGTTCGGGTCCGTGCGCAGCAGATCCGCCTCGGGGCTGTCCTCGCCCACCTCGAGGAGGTGCTCGATGAGCATGCCGAAGGGGGTGCCCCAGTCGCCGATGTGGTTCTGGCGCACGGGCGTGTGACCCAGCTTCTCCAGGGTGCGCGCGATCGAGTCGCCCACCACGGTGGTGCGCAGGTGGCCGACGTGCATCTCCTTGGCGACGTTGGGCGCCGAGTAGTCGATCACGACGGTCCGCGGCCGCTCGGGGAGGGGCAGTCCGAGCCGCTCGTCGGCCGCGAGCTCGGCGGCCTGCGAGGCGATCCAGTCGGTGCGCAGGCGGATGTTCAGGAAGCCCGGGCCCGCGATCTCGGGGGTCTCGGCGATGTCGTCGAGCTCCACGGCCGCGAGGATGTCCGCCGCGATGTCGCGCGGCTTGCGGCCGAGGGTCTTCGCGAGCCCCATCGCGGCATTGCACTGGAAGTCCGCGAACTGGGAGGGGCGGATGATCGGGTCGGCCTGCGCGTGCTCGGGCCCGAAGGCGGCGGCGAAGGCGGACTGGAAGCGCTCGGTGAGCGCGATCTCGGGTGCAGGCATGGGGACCAGGGTAGTCGCGCGCGGACGGGGGGACAGCCCCCTGGCCCCGGGGTGCGACGGACCCTACGCTGGCGGCATGCGCTCCCTGATCTCGCTGATCCTCAACGTCATCTGGCTGCTCACCGCGGGCTGGGCCCTGTTCCTGGGGTACGTCGTGGCGGGACTGCTGGCCTGCCTGCTGATCGTCACCATCCCGTTCGGCCTCGCCTCCTTCCGCATCGCGGGCTTCGTGATCTGGCCCTTCGGCCGGGAGGTGGTGGACACCGGGCGGGTCTCCGCCGTGGGTGCCCTCGGCAACGTGATCTGGTTCGTGGTCGCCGGCTGGTGGCTCGCCCTGGGTCATGTGGCGACCGCCCTCGCCCAGGCCATCACGATCATCGGCCTGCCCCTCGCCTGGGCGAACCTCAAGCTGATCCCGGTGACCTGCTTCCCCTTCGGCAAGGAGATCGTCGACTCGGACGACGCCCGCGCCCGCATGCTCCCGACCGCCCGGTGAGCACGCCCGTCGACGTCGAGGACTACCGGCGCGCGAGCGATCTGATCGCTGCGGGCCTCGCGGTGCTCTCCACCCGGCAGGGCCCGCACGACCTGCTGGTGACCGTCGACTCGTATCTCGACGTCTCCTATGACCCGCCGACCATGCTGGTGGCGCTCTACGGCATGGGCCGCGCCGCGGAGGCCGCCGAGGAGGCGGGGCACCTGTGCCTGAACGTCCTCGCGGAGGACCAGCAGCATCTCGCCGACCGCTTCGGCACCCCGGGCGCCCCGCTGCAGGGGATGCTCGCGGGCCTCGAGGTCTCCCGCACGGCCGACGGCGACGCGATCCTGCCCGGGGCCCTGGCCCATTTCGCGCTGCGCGTCGAGCAGGCGGTTGACGCCGCGACCCACCGCCTGCTGATCGGCCCCGTCGTGGAGATGGGGGAGGGGCGCCCCGGGCCGGGTCCGGCGATCCGCTTCGCGGGGGAGCGCCGCGCGCTGCGCTGAGAGCGACGGCGCATCCGGCCTGCGGCGCGCCGACCGTCCGCGGCGTCCCGGCGTCCTTATCATCGAGACCGCCTGCGCGCACAGGGCGAGCAGGTCAGCAGGGCAGGAGAGCCGGGGAATGGACAGGCACCCAGGGGACGCGGACCCCCAGGACGCGGACTGGATCTTCGCCTCCGACGACCCCCGCACGCTACCCACCGATCGGCTCCCGGACCGTGCCGAGTTCGACCGCTACTCCGCGCCGCTGCTCGCCGAGCGCGAGGAGCGGCGCGCCGCCGCCCGGCCCGCCCCCGCGAGCTACGCCCGCTCCGGCACCACCCCCAACGCCGAGCACGACGAGCTGCCCGCCCTCGGCTTCACGGTCCCCGCGCGCTTCGCCGACCTCGGCATCTTCGACGCCCTGCGGGACGTGATCGCCCTGGTCTGCCTCAGCGCGGCGATGACCACGACCTTCACCGCCGCGCCGGGCCACTGGCTCGCGGGCCTCGCCCCCTGGGCGATCGGGCTGGCCCTGGTGTCCCTGGTGGTGGTGCTGCTGGTCCGCTGGCTGCCGCCGGACCCGCCGCTGGCAGCGGTCCGCTCGGTGCGCGTGATCGGCCTCGCCCCCGCGCTGCTCGTGGGTCTGCTCGCGCTCCTCGTCGACCTGGTCTCCTCGCTGCCGGTGCTCTTCGCCTCGCTGCCCGAGGGTCCCCCCGTCGGCATCGGCGTGGGGGTCGCCCTGCTGCTGCTCGGCGCGATCATCGGCATCGAGCCGCGCGCCCACGAGGGGTATCTGCCGCAGGCTCGCGCCCGGCGCACGGCCCGGCTGATCCTCGTGGGCGTGGGCGTCGCCGCCGCGGCCCTGCTGCTCCTGGCGCTGGTGATGCTCATCGGGCGGCTGTTCACGACCGGCTGGGGATACTCGCTCGTGACCTTCGCGGACACCTTGGTCTCCGCGCTGCTGCTGGGCATCGTGCTGGCCTCGGCGCTGCTCCGGGAGCGCTCCTGGTTCGTGTTCTCGACCGCGGTCACCGCGGGCCTGGTGCTCGCGGCCCTCGCCGACAACTCCCTGCGCCTGCAGTTCGCCGCGCCCACCAGCGTGGCCACCGGCTACGTCTACCTGCCGCTGCTGTTCATCGCCTTCGGGGTGATGATCTCGCGCTCCTTCGTGCGCACGATGCCGGTCACCTTCCGGCGCACCGACTGGCTCGTCTACACCGTCCGCGCCTTCGAGTTCTCCGCCGTGATGCACGTCGCCGCTGTCGTGTGGCACCTGCTGACCGCGATCGCCGCCCCCACGGGGCAGGCGCCCGGCGGTGTCGCGATCCACCTCATCGACGCGGGCGTGTGCGCCTGCCTCGCGGCGATCTCCCTCTTCGCGCGGCACACGCTCCTCACCCGTCCCGCCGGGCCCGCGCGCAGCACCGGCGTGATCGCCGGTCTCGCGCTCGTGGTGATCGGCTTCCTCGACGTGATCGTCAACTCCCTCGCCCTCGGCGCGGGCGCGGGCCTGGTCACGGGCGGGCTCGCGGTCGCCTCCGGCATCGCCGCCGCGCTCATGCTCACCGTCCCCTCGCCGGTGCGCGACGAGCACGGCGCCCCGGACCTCGCCCGCATGTTCGCCGACTTCCGCCACCGTGACGGCGGCCGCGTCTCCCTGCTGAGCCTGGTCCCCGACGTCACGGTCGAGACCGCGCGCCGCAAGAACTTCCCCGGCGCCTGAGGCGCCCCGCATCCCTCCCAGGAGAGCCCATGTTCCGCTGGACCCTGCACGGAGACGGCCGCACCGTCGCCCCCGACGCGATCGTCCGCCCCGAGGAGCGGCTCGCCTGGCCGCTGACCATCGGGATCGGTGCCCAGCACGTCATCGCGATGTTCGGCGCCACCTTCCTGGTGCCGCTGCTGACCGGGTTCCCGCCCTCGACCACGCTGCTCTTCTCGGGCATCGGCACGCTGCTGTTCCTGGTGATCACCCGGAACCGGGTGCCCAGCTATCTCGGCTCCTCCTTCGCGTTCATCTCCCCGATCATGGCCTCGACCCAGGCCCACTCGATGGGGGCCGCGCTCGGCGGCGTGCTCGTGACCGGTGTGCTGCTGGCCCTGCTGGGGCTGCTCGTGGGGCGGATCGGCACGGGGTGGATCCGGGCGCTCATGCCGCCGGTGGTGATGGGCTCGATCGTCGCGCTGATCGGCTTCAACCTCGCCCCGACGGCCTATGACAACTTCCAGCAGTCCTCCGTCACGGCGACGATCACGCTCTTCGCCGTGGTGCTGTGCACGGTGCTCTTCCGCGGCCTGCTCGGTCGGATCTCGGTGCTGCTGGGCGTGCTGGTCGGCTATCTCGTGGCCGTGGCGCGGGGCGAGGTCGACTTCGAACCGGTGCGGGAGGCCGACTGGCTCGGCCTGCCCGAGTTCCACCACCCCACCATCGAGCTCGGCCTGCTGCCGATGTTCCTCCCGGTCGTGGTGGTGCTGCTCGCCGAGAACGTCGGCCACGTGAGCAGCGTGGGCCTGATGACCGGCCGGAACCTCGACCACATGGTCGGCCGCACCCTGGTCTCCGACGGCCTCGCCACGACGCTCTCCGCCGGCTTCGGCGGCTCGCCGACCACCACCTACGGCGAGAACATCGGCGTGATGAGCGCGACCCGCGTCTACTCGACCGCGGCCTACTGGGTCGCGGGCATCGTCGCGATCCTGCTCTCCCTCTCCCCGAAGGTCGGCGCCCTGATCTTCACCATCCCGCCGGGCGTGCTGGGCGGCGTCACCTTCGTGCTCTACGGCCTCATCGGCATCGTCGGCGTGCGCATGTGGGTCGATGCGAAGGTCGACTTCTCCCGTCCCAAGAACCAGATCACCGCGGGCGTCGCCCTCGTGGTCGGCATCGCGAACGTGACCTGGACCATCGAGGGCGTGCAGCTGACCGGCATCGCGCTCGGCACCCTCGCGGCGCTCGCGATCTACCACCTCATGGACCGGCTGGGCCGGCTCACGGGCACCGAGACCGAGACCGAAAGGGAGCCCGAGCCCGCTCCCGTCGATTAATGCGCGGACGCCGTTTCGGAATCTAATGAGGTGAGGCTAAGCTTCGGCGCGTGCCACTTCAGCTCGTCCCCGCGACCGACCTCCCCGCGCCCTCGCTGCGCGGCGCCGACCTGCGCCTCGGCTACGGCAAGGACGAGGTCGTCCACGGCGTCGACCTCGTGCTCCGGCCCGGCGAGGTCACCGCTCTGCTGGGCCCCAACGGCAGCGGCAAGTCGACCGTGCTGCGAGCCCTCGCCCGCCTCCACCCCGTCGGCGGTGGTGAGGTGCTGCTCGGCGGCACGAGCGAGCGCGGCACGGCGCTGCTGTCCGCCCGCGAGCTCGCCCGCGAGCTGACCCTCTTCTCGCAGACCCGCACCGCCCCGCAGGGTCTCAGCGTGCGCGAGGTCGTCGCCTTCGGCCGCCATCCGCACCGGCGGCGCTTCGCGGGGCTCACCCCCGCCGATCAGGCCTCGATCGACCGCGCCATGGAGCTGACAGGTGTCAGATCCTTTGCCGCCCGCGGCGTCGACGAGCTGTCCGGCGGCGAGATGCAGCGCGCCTGGCTCGCCTCCTGCCTCGCCCAGGACACCGCTATCGTGCTCCTCGACGAGCCCACCAACCACCTCGACCTGCGCTACCAGATCGAGACCCTCGACCTCGTGCGCGACCTCGCCGAGGAGCACGGCGTCGCCGTCGGCATCGTGCTGCACGACCTGGACCACGCCGCCCGCATCGCCGACCACGTGGTGCTGCTGCACCACGGTGCCGTGCACGCGGCCGGGCCCGCCGCCGCGGTGCTCACGAGCGAGCACCTCACCGAGGTCTACGGCCTCCCCCTCACCGTGACGCGGGAGGCCGACGGCCGCCTGCGCATCGACGCCCGCGGTCGCCATGAGCGCCGCGTGCAGCCCGACCGGGCATCCGCCATCTGACCGAGGACCCCATGCACACCATCACGCGCCGCCTCGCGGCCACCCTCACCGCCGCCGCCGCGACCCTCGCCCTCGCCGCCTGCGGTACGACCGAGGTCCCCGAGACCGCCGAGCCCGCCGGGGACGCCGCCGCGATCTCCGAGTCCTGCGCCGCGGACACCACCGCCACCTCGACCGACCCCGTCACCCTCACCGACGACCTCGGCCGCACCGTCGAGCTCGACGCCCCCGCCGAGCGGGTCGCCGTCCTCGAGTGGCAGCAGACCGAGGACCTGCTCACGCTGTGCATCGCGCCCGTCGCCGTCGCCGACGTCGAGGGCTTCTCCACCTGGGTCAGCGCCGAGACCCTGCCCGAGGGCACGACCGACGTCGGCACCCGCGGCGAGCCGAACCTCGACGCCCTCGCCGCCGCCGACCCCGACCTGATCATCGTCGAGGTCAGCTCGCCCGATGACGAGGTCGTCGCCCAGCTCGAGGCGCTCGGCGTGCCCGTGCTCGCGACCATCGGCGCCGACGCCGCCGACCCGGTGCAGAACATGAAGGACCTCTTCGCCCTGATCGGCGAGGCCACCGGGCGCAGCGAGCGCGCCGAGGTCGTCCTGGGCGAGTTCGACGCCCACGTGGCCGAGGCGAAGGCCGCGGTCGAGGGCGCGGGCCTGCCCACCACCGACTTCGTGTACTTCGACGGCTGGGTCGACGGCGGTAACGTCACGCTGCGCCCCTTCGGGAAGGGCGCGCTGTTCACCGCCCTCGGCGAGGAGGTGGGCCTCACCTCCGCATGGACCGAGGAGACGGACGCCGTCTACGGCCTCGGCCAGACCGACATCGAGGGTCTGACCACCGTGGGCGACGCGACCCTCTTCTACACCAGCACCGACGACCCGGCCGGGAACTACGTCACCGAGCTCGAGAAGAACGAGCTGTGGACCTCCCTGCCCGCCGTCGAGGAGGGTCGCGCCTTCGGCTTCCCCGCCGGCATCTGGACCTTCGGCGGCCCCCGCTCCTCGGAGCAGGCGATCGACGCCTACGTCGACATCTTGACCGCCCAGTGACCATCGCCCCCGAGGACGCCCCCACCGGCGATGCCGCGCCCGACGGCGCCGGCCCGCCCGACGGCGCCGCCCCCGCCCGCGGCGTCCGTGAGGCGCTGCGGGTGGGGGCCGGGGGCCTCGTCGGAGGAATCGCGGCCCTGGTCCTGCTGGCCCTCGCCGTCGTCGTGGTCGGGGCCTGGCACCTGACCCAGGGCACCTCGGGCGTCGGCCTGCAGGACCTGCTCGCGTACCTCGCCGGGGCCGACGACACCGTCGGCGGCGTCGCGATCTCGGACATCGTCGCGGCCTCCCGCCTGCCGCGCCTGCTCGCGGGCGTCGCCGTGGGCGTCGCGCTCGGCAGCGCCGGCGCGCTGCTGCAGTCCGTCTCCCGCAACGCCCTGGCGAGCCCCGACACCCTCGCCGTCACGGCGGGCTCCTACTTCGCGCTGTGCCTGGTCGCCGCGTTCAACATCGCGGTGCCGCTGTGGGCGTCCAGCGGCGTCGCCTTCCTCGGCGGCCTGCTCGCCGCCGGGATCGTGCTGGCGCTGTCGGGCGGGGCGGGCTCCTCCACCACGCGGCTGATCCTCGCCGGCTCCGCCGTCGCCATGGCGCTGCAGTCCGGCAGCTCGATGCTCCTGATCCTCTTCCAGGCGGAGACGACGGGCCTGTACGCCTGGGGCAGCGGCTCCCTCGCGCAGCTGAACATCACCGCCTCGCTGCGGGCCCTGCCCGTGATCGTGCTGGTCATCCTCGTGGCGCTCGTGCTCTCGCGGCGGCTCGACGTGCTGGGCCTCGGCGACGACGCCGCCTCGAGCCTCGGCGTGCCCGTACGCTCCACCCGCGTCGTCGCCGTGCTCGCGGCCGTGCTGCTGACCTCGACCGCGGTCACCGTCGCCGGTCCCATCGCCTTCGTCGGGCTCGGCGCGCCCGTGCTCGCCCGCCTGCTCGGCGGCCTCGTGCGGCCCCTGCACCGTCATGCGCTGCTGATCCCCGCCTCGGGCCTGATCGGCGCGCTCGTCGTGCTCCTCGCTGACGCGACCGTGCGCGCGATCCTCGGCCCCCGCGGCGCGACCGCCGTGCCCACCGGCATCCCCACCGCCATGCTGGGCGCGCTCGTCATCATCCTTATGGCGCGCCGGCTCCCGGACTCCGGGCCCGCGAAGCAGCCGCCGCAGGCCCGCACCGGTCTGCGCACCCGACGCCGCTTCCTGATCGTCCTCGCGCTCAGCGCCGCGGCCCTCGCAGGGATCGCCCTGCTGGGACTGCTCTCCGGCAGCATGTGGCTGCGCACCGGGGACATCGCGCTGTGGAGCCAGGGCGAGGCGCCCCGCCTCGTCGGCCGCGCCCTCGGCGAACGCCTCCCGCGCACGACCGCGGCGATCCTCGCCGGCGCGGCCCTCGCGCTCACGGGCTGCATCGTGCAGTCCACCGTCCGCAACCCCCTCGCAGAGCCCGGTCTGCTGGGCATCACCGCCGGCGCGGGCCTCGGCGCCGTCGTCATCGTGACGCTCGTAGGGGCGAACCGTCCGCTGATGATCGTCTGCGCGGTGCTCGCCGGCATCGCCACCTTCGCCCTCATCGGCCTGCTGGCCTGGCGGGGCGGGCTCGCGCCCGAGCGCTTCGTGCTGGTCGGCATCGGCGTCGGCTACGGGATGAGCGCTCTGACCTCGTTCCTGCTGCTGCAGGCGAACGCCTGGGACACCCCCAGCATCATGACCTGGCTGTCGGGCACCACCTACGGCAGGCGCCTGACGGACGTGGTGCCCGTGCTGATCGTGCTGGTCATCGCCGCGCCGCTGCTGATGGCGCTGCACCGCGAGCTCGACCTCCTGGCGATCGACGAGGACTCCCCGCGGATCCTCGGCGTCCGCCTCGAGCGGACCCGCATGCTCGTGCTCGGCATCGCCGCGGTGCTCTCGGCGATCAGCGTGATCGCCGTGGGCGTCGTCGGCTTCGTCGGCCTGGTCGCCCCGCACCTCGCGCGCGCCCTCGTCGGCGGACGCCACCTGCGCGCGATCCCCGTGGCGATGCTGCTGGGCGGCGTGCTCGTCGGCCTCGCCGACGCCCTCGGCCGCACGCTCATCGCGCCCTCGCAGGTCCCCGCCGGCCTCATGGTCTCGCTGATCGGCGCGCCCTACTTCGTCTGGCTGCTGTGGAGGTCGCGGGCCTGAGCCGACGGCCGACCCGGGCTCGTCGGCCGACCCGGGCCCGTCGACCGGTCCGGGGCCGCTCGCGGATCCGGCCCGCCCGCTCCGGCGGCGGCGTCAGCGCAGCAGCGAGAACAGGTCCTTCGGGTCCGACGGCGCGGCCACCAGGTCGAGCGGTCTGACGAGGTCCGTGCCGGCGGTCGCCGCATGCGCGAGGCGTAGCACGGAGAAGTCCGCGAGCGCGAAGCCGACGGAGTCGGAGAGCGTCACCTCGTCGGCGTCGGCGTCAGGGACTCGCGCAGTCCGGCCTGAAGGGCTGACCGGCAGGGCCGACGGGCGGGGCCGGGAGAACGGAGGAGGGGCAGGGCCGATGCGGAACCTCCACCCCCGCCCTGTTCGAGTCCCTCGGTAAGCGGGGGTCCCGAGGATCAGCCGTCGTCATCGCCTCCCTCGGACTTCGCCGCCCGGAGGCTCCGGGCCCGGGCCACGAGGCCCACGCCCAGGGCGATCGCGGCTGCGCTCATCCCGACGACCGGCAGCAGGTCGAGGCCCGTGCGTGCCAGCGGCCCGCCGTCCTCCTGGCCGACCTCAGCGGAGGCATCGCCATCGGTGGTGCCATCGGAACCGGCGTCGCCGTCGGAACCGGCGGTCCCGTCCGTCGTCGTGCCGTCGCCGGGCTGCTCCGTCGTCGTGCCGTCGCCGGGCTGCTCCGACGAGGTGCCGTCGCCGGGCTGCTCCGAGCCGTTCCCGTCACCGGGCTCCTCGGTCGGGGTGCCGTCACCGGGCTCCTCGGTCCCGGTGCCGTCACCGGGCTCCTCGGTCCCGGTCCCGTCGCCGGGCTCCTCACCGTCATCGCCGCCGCCGGCCTGCGGGGCCACGAACACGGCGACCGTCGCGGCGGGCACCGTCGCGGTGCCGGTCGAGGCGTCCCAGGTCGATCCCTTCACGACCTCGTCGGACCCGTCGGCCTGGATCGGCGAGAGCTCGTAGTCGAGGCCCTCCATGCCGTCGATGGCCTCGGTGATCGGCTCGCCGGAGGCGTTGAAGACCACCACGATGCCGTCGAGCGCGGAGTCGGCGTCCTCGCCCACGGTGTCGTCGATCCGCATGACCAGCAGGCCTGCGGTGGCGTCGGCGCCCGCGTTGGGGAAGGTGACCTTCTGGGTAATCAGGTCCGCGTCGCCGAGGGTGAACAGGTTCGACGAGGAGCGCAGGCGCAGCAGGTCCAGCGACACGTCGCTGCTCAAGGCGATGTCCTCGGCGCTCGGCGTCAGGGACTCGTCCTCGAGCATCGGGGTGATGAGGTCCCACGCCTCGCCGTTCTTCTCCTCGACGGGCAGGCCGTTGCCGAAGCCGTTGGTCGTCTCCGACCAGTCGATCGTGTTGAAGTGATCGCCGGAGTTGTAGCTGTCGCGGTCCATCGACTTCGAGCGCAGCAGGTCGGTGCCGCCGGCCCAGAACGAGGGAGACTGGCCGAGGGTCACGGTCGCGAGAGACAGGTTGTTCATGCGCACCCGGGTCTCCATGCTCGCGTCCTCGGGCAGCTTCCACACGTTCACGTCGTACAGCGCCTCGTTGTCGTGCGCGTCGACGTAGTTGACCGACTCCTCGGGACGCGTCGCGAACCCGGCGGGGGCGCCGTTGTAGTCGAGCGCGTCGCCGCGGGTGATCTCGCCGTCGGAGGCGAGCAGCTCGTAGTCGGCGAGGTTGCCGGCCAGGCCCAGGCGGATCAGGTCGGTCTGGTGCAGCAGCGTCCGGTACTGCTCCTCCTCGCTGGCCTCGGAGTGGCCGTTGGGCATCGTGGACGAGCCGTTGCCGAAGCCCTGGTTCGTCCGCTTGTCGGTGTCGAACGGGCTGCCGCCGTGGACGGCGTCGCGCTGACGGTCGTTGAAGGCGCCGATCGAGGTGCCTCCCAGCTGGCCCTGCGTGGCCTGCGTGAAGCGGGCGTTGTCGGCGACCTCGCCGAAGTTCCAGCCTTCGCCGTAGAGGTAGATGGCGGAGCCGTCGACCCCGTCGTTCTCGAGGGTCAGCTCGTCGAGGGCGGCGCGCACGGCCAGCATGTTCTCCACGGAGCTGTGCCCCATGAGATCGAAGCGGAAGCCGTCGACGTGGTACTGCCGGGCCCACAGCACGGTCGAGTCGACCATGAGCTTCTGGGCCATGGCGTTCTCGGTCGCGACGTTCGAGCAGCAGGTGGAGGTCTCCACCGTGCCCTGGAGGCTGAGCCGCTGGTAGTAGCCGGGGACGATTCGGTCCAGCACGCTGTCCTCGTCCTGCCCGGAGGCGGCGGTGTGGTTGTACACCTGGTCGAGGACGACCTGCAGGCCCATGTCGTGGAGGTTGCCGACCATGGAGCGGAACTCGCTCGTGCGGTCGCCGCCGACCTGGTTGCCCTCGGTGGCGTAGGAGCCCTCGGGGGTCATGTAGTGCAGCGGATCGTAGCCCCAGTTGTAGGCGTCCTGGTCGGCGACCGCGGAGACCGCGGCCTGCTGCTCGGTCGACGCCGGTCCCGCGTCCGACGGGATGTCGGGCACGGCCTGCTCGGCGCGGTCCTCCTCGATCGTGGCGATGTCGAAGGTCGGCAGCAGGTGCACCGTCGTGATGCCCGCGTCGGAGAGCTCCTGCAGGCGGTCGGTGCCGGCGGAGTCCTCGGCGCCGAAGGCGGCGTAGGTGCCGCGCAGGTCCTCGGAGAGGGCCTCGTCGCCGGCCGAGAAGTCCCGGACGTGCAGCTCGTAGATCGTCTGGTCGGCGAACTGCTCGACGACGGGCGCCGCGGTGCCGGACCAGATCTCGGGGGCCCAGCGCGGGTCGTCGAGGTCGAGGAGCACCGAGTGCGTGGAGTTCAGCGTCAGGCCCGTGGAGTACGGGTCGGTGACGAGGTTGGTCTCCACCGCGCCGGTCGAGGGCACGTAGACCTCGACCGCGTAGCGGTAGGCGAGATCCTCCCAGTCGGCCGGACCGCTCGCGGTCCAGACGCCGTCCTCGCCGCGCTCCATCACGACCTCAGTGGGGGTGGCCGCCGCGAGCTCGGCGGAGAGCTCGCTCGCGGTGCGGTCGGCATCGGAGGTGACCGCGCCGACGCCGTCGAACAGCTGCAGGGTGACGGTCGTGGCCGTCGGCGCCCACAGCGAGAGCGTCACGGAGCCGTCCTCACCGAAGACCGGCCCGAGGGCGGCGCCCTCGGCGGCGTTCGCGTACAGGGCGTCGAGGACGCCGGGGATCTGCAGGCCGGTGAAGGCCTCGATCGTGCCGTCCTCGGCGATCTGCGCGACCATCAGTTCGCCGCGTAGCGCCTCCTCGAGCTCGGCGTCGGTGACGCCCTCAAGGTCGAGGGCGAGGAACGAGGCCAGGTGGGCCCGGTTCGTGAGCTCCTCGTCGGTCAGGGAGCCGTCGCGCAGGGAGAGGGTCCCGAGCTGCTGGCCGCCGGTGATCGCGCCGTCGGCGATTCCGAGCCCGCCGGTGGGGGCGGACCACAGCTGGAAGCTCTTGGCGTCCGCGCCCTCGCTGGCGAGGTAGTCGGGCCAGGCGATGGTGTCGGCGTCCACGAAGTGCGCCAGCTGCTTGCCCTCGCCCGCGGTCAGCGGGTCCTCGGACTCGATGGTCAGCACGTGGGTGGAGATGTCGTAACTGAAGGTGACGACCTCCCCGGCCTGCGTCGAGAAGCTGTAGTTGGCGCCGTCGGGCGCGCCGTCGATTCCGTAGTTCTCGCTCCAGGAGCCGCCGTGGACGACCTTGGTCTCGTAGGAGCCGGAGGGGATGGCGTCCGTCGTGAAGGTGTAGATCCCGTCGCCGTCGGCGTCCTGCATCCAGGAGCGCATGCAGGAGGGCATCCAGTCCTCGGGGCAGCCCAGCGCCGCGTTGAAGGAGCCGGGGAGGGTCACGAAGGGACCGTCGGCGCTCGAGGCGACGACGTGGGTGGTCGGGTCGTACCAGAAGGTGACGTCACCGCCCTCGGACGTGTAGGTGATGTTGTCACCGCCGGGCACGCCGCCCGCGCCGTAGTTCTCGTCCCAGGAGCCGCCGACGGCGACCTTGTACTCGTAGGAGCCGGCGGGGATCGAGAAGGTGCCGGTGTACAGGCCCGAATCCGCATCGAGGCTCAGGGCGGCGGCGGTGCAGGAGGGGTCCCAGTCGCCGGAGCAGCCCATGGCCGCGTTGTGGCTGCCGGGGAGGGTCACGAACGCGCCCTCGCCCTCGGAGCCGGAGCCGTCGTCGGAGGAGCCGGCGGCCGAGAGATCGGCGCCGACGACCGCGGTCGCGGAGGCGGCGACGTGGTTCCCGGCGGCGTCGGTGGACACCGCGCGGTACTCGACGAGAGCGCCGGTGGGCAGGTCCGAGACGTCGTGGAAGACGCGCGGGCTGTCGTCCTCGGCGGTGCCGAGCGAGGTCCACGTCGGGTCCCCGGCGAGGCGGTAGCTGAAGGTCGTCTCCGCCCAGCGGTCGTCGGCGACGTCCGCGGTGATCGGGGCGGTGCCAGAGACCTCTGCGCCGTCGGCCAGGCCGAGGCTGATCGACTGCGCGTCGCCGGCGGCGGCGACCTGCTGGTCCGCCACGAGCACGACGGCGCTCAGCGCCGGGACAGTGAGGGTGACGGATCCGTCGGCGTCGGCGGTGACCGTCTGATCGGTGCCGTAGAGCGTCGTGTAGGTCGCGCCCGGGGTGAGGGTCGTCAGGGTGACAGTCTTCTCCGCGGAGGCGTTGTTGAGGGCGACCAGGTGCTCGATCTTCTCGTCGCGGTCCACGCGGGAGAAGGCGTAGATGCCCGCGCCGTCCTCGGCGTAGAGCTCGATCTGCGCGCCCGTGGAGAGGGCCGGCGTCGAGGTCCGCAGGGAGGCGAGCTCGCTGATCAGGGTGTACAGCGCGGCCTCCTCGTCGAAGTGGTCGCCGGAGCCGTAGGCGCTGCCGTCCACGAGGGTGTCGTCGAGATAGGAGCCGACCTGGCTGGCGAACATGGACTGGCGCGCGTCCTTGTCGACGCCGTCGCCCGCGAAGCCCTGCTCGTCACCGTAGTAGATGACGGGCTGGCCGCGGGTGAGGAGCATCGTCTCATTGGCGAGCGCGGTGCGCTCGTCGACGCGGTCGGAGTCCTTCAGGAGGTAGCCGATGCGGCCCATGTCGTGGTTGCCGAGGAAGGTCGGCAGGTCCGCGGACGAGGAGCTCGCGGTCGTGTACAGGTCGTCGTCGGCGTAGAGGGAGGCGAGGCCCTGGGCGGTGTAGCCCTTGGCCCAGTTCGTCGCCGCCGCCTGGAAGGCGAAGTCGAGGACGGAGTCCATCTCGGTGTCGCGCACGTACGGGGAGAGCAGCTCGGCGTCGGCGTCGTAGACCTCGCCGAAGGTGAAGAAGTCCTCGCCCGCGGGGGTCGCGGCCTGGTGGTCGACGAGCGTCTGCGTGAAGTGCTGCCAGAAGGAGAAGTCGGCGTGCTTGACGGTGTCGATGCGGAAGCCGTCGATCCCGAAGTCCATCCAGGTGGTGTAGATGTCCTCCATGGTCTCCAGCACGACCGGGTCCTCGGTCATGAGGTCGTCCAGGCCGTCGAAGTCGCCGAAGGTGACGGACTCGCCGGTCCAGGTCGAGTTGCCGCGGTTGTGGTAGAGCGTGACGTCGTTGAGCACGCCCGGGACCATCACGGTGTTCTCCTCGGAGCGCACCGGCGTGTACGGGAAGGAGGTCGCGGCGTCGAGCTCGGGGAAGTCCGAGGACTGCGCGAGGGCGGTCACGTCGACCGGGTCGCCGTTCGCATCGAGATAGGGGGAGGTCGCCTGGTCGACGTAGGAGTAGGTGCCCTCCTCGTAGTCGATGAGGTCCGCGGTGTGGTTGGTGATGATGTCGAAGTAGACCTTGATGCCGCGCGAGTGCGCGTCGTCGATGAGGTCCTTGAGCTCCTGGTTGGTGCCCAGGTGCGGGTCGATCGTGGTGAAGTCCGTGATCCAGTAGCCGTGGTAGCCGGCGCTGGCGTTCTCGCCCTCGCCCTGCACGGGTTTGTTGGTGAAGGACGGGGTCAGCCAGATCGCCGAGACCCCGAGGCCCTCGATGTAGTCCAGCTGCGAGCGCAGGCCCGCGAGGTCGCCGCCCTGGTAGAAGCCCTTGTCGGTCGGGTCGTAGCCGGTCGAGTGCTTGTCGCCCTCGAGGCCGCCCTCGTCGTTGGAGGTGTCGCCGTTCTCGAAGCGGTCGGTCAGCACGAAGTAGAAGACCTGGCCGTCGCCGGGATGCCGGTAGGGCTCCTCGGCGAGGTCCGCGTCGGCGTCGGTGTAGTCCCCGGACGCGTCCGCGAGGGCGACCGAGAGGCGGTGCGTCGCGGCGTCGAAGCGGAAGGTGACCTTCGTGGGGGCGGCGACCGCCAGCGGGATGTTGTCCTCGCCGCCATCGAGGCCGTAGGACTCGTCCCAGCTGCCGCCAACGGCGACCTTGAGCTCCCACTGACCGGCCGGCACCTCGAAGGTCGAGGCGTAGACGCCCTCGTCCCCGGTCGGCGCGAGCTTCGTGGCCTCGCAGTCGGCGATCCAGTCGTCGTCGCAGCCGAGCTCCGCCTGCAGCGACCCGGCGAGCACCGGGTCGTTCGGGCCGACGGCCCGAACCATCGGCGCGGTCCCCAGCAGGCTGGCGCCCGCCAGCAGCAGGGCGCCGATGACGGCAATCGCGCGCACGCGCGCGAGATGCGCGTCCGCGGAGCGGGCCGAGCCCGCGGAGCGCGGGCTCGGCAGGGGGTCGAGAGAGCGTGACCTCGAGGGGGGCATGCGGGACTCCTTCGTCCGGGCGGGGGTCGGGGGACGGGCGGGGCTCGGGACGCCGACGGCCGGAGGGGGACTGCCGGATCGGACTGGTTCAGCGGTGGATCAGTGTCTTGCAGTTCTTGCAAGCTCCCATGGCGCCTCCGTGCGCAGGGTAGCTCGCGCCGACCATACGAGGCACGGTGAATCGGCTCAAGCGGTTCGGCAGGATCTGCAAGATCTTTCAGTCACGAGTCGGTCACGGACGGGGGGCCGGGTGAGTAGGGTGCGACCCATTTCGTCGACACCCCCAGCCCCCGCGCCCGACGCTCCGGACACTCCCGCGGCTCCGAATGCGCCCGACGCACCCGGGGCGGTCGGCGCGCCCGACGGCGCGGATGCGCCCGTCGTCCACGGCACCGTTGACACCCGCACGGGCGGACCGATGCTCGGCGGCGAGCGCGAGCAGCTCGACGCCTGGATCGCGGAGTACCGCCTGGCCCTGCTGCTGAAGATCGACGGCCTGACCCCGGCGTAGCTCGCCGAGCGCTCGGCGCCGTCGGCCCTGAGCCTCGCGGGGATCGTCCGGCACCTGGCCGAGGTCGAGGAGTACTCGCTGCGGGACCCTGCGCTGGATTTTCACGCACCTCATCGAGGAGTACGCCCGCCATCTCGGGCACATGGACCTGCTGCGCGAGCGCATCGACGGCGCGACCGGCTACTGAGCGCCGGCCGACGGGCGGGTCGGGCCGACGGGCGGGTCGGTCGACGGGTGATCCGGCCGACGGGCGCCCCGGGCCCCTCAGCTCGACGTGGAGATCGCCAACAGCGCGTTCGGCGAGGCGAACAGGCTGGTCAGCATCGTGATGGCGGCGTAGGCCGTGAGCACGGTGCACAGCAGCCATTCGCGCTTCGAGCCGGCGTCGCCGAGGATCGGCAGGGCCACGTCGCCGCTGCGCTGCCAGACGTCGGAGGCGAGGCCCTTCGGCGGCTTCGCCACGAGCGGCCAGGTCGGGAAGGGGATCCCGTCGGTCGTCAGGAGATCGCCGACGAGGTGGGTCACGCAGCCGACGGCGACGGCGGCTGGCAGCCAGAACGCGGGGTCGGGCGCGATGACGGCGATCATGAGGGCGGCGACGATGCCCACGATCCACGGCAGCAACAGGCCGTCGACCATCTTCAGGGTCCGCGTGCCGAAGGCGCACATCGCCCCCACCAGGAGCGCGGCCCCCGTCTGCACCTCGCCGAGGACCGGCAGCCGCAGCGCCCAGTCCACGGTGTTCACCAGCATCGCGAGGCCCGTGAACACGGCGACGGCGAGGAGGGTGTGGGTCGCCCCGCGATGCCCCGCGAAGGAGCTGACCGTGCGGGCGATGGCCTTCGTGAAGCCGCCGGCGGAGCGTGAGATCGTCGCGCTGGGATGGTCGACGTCGGGCAGCAGCGCCGCGCCCGTCGCGACGACGGCGCCGGAGATCACCTGACCGCTGTCCAGGTCCCACAGGCCCAGTCCGATGGGGTGCCCCAGCACCTGCACCGAGCCCGCCAGAGCCATCCATGCCGCCGTGCCGCTGATCGCGTGATGTCCGCCCATCATGGGGCATCGTCCTCCTCGGGAACCGGTCCAATGCGCCCCCACCAAGGGAAGGTCGCGGATGAAACCGCTGGTGGGACGCAGGATGTCGCCGGGCAGGAGGGGCCGTCGGCAGAGTACTGGCGGGAGCCGACAGGCCAGAGCCGAGAGCGCTCCTCGGCGCGCCCTACTTCCTCTGGCTGCTCTGGCGGTCGCGGGCCTGAGGGGTCCCCGCGTCACCGCCACGGTACCGTCGGGGCGTGACCGACGCGCAGACCTCCCTGACCCGGTACCTCGACCGACTACTGGCGGCGCTCGCGACCGCGACCGCGAGCGGCGACCCCGACGCGGTGCTGCCCGATCGCGGGATCATCGGCAGCGCCGAGGCGGACGGCGAGATCCCGGCGCTCTCCCGCCTCTCCGGGGCTCGCGAGGACCACCTCGGGGCGGCGGTCTGCGATGTCGACGGCGAGATCAGCGCAGCCGGCAGCGACCACCCCTTCCCGCTGCAGTCCATCTCCAAGGCCTTCGCCTACGGCGCCGCGATCGACCTCCACGGCATGGAGTACGTGGACTCCGTCGTGGACGAGGAGCCGACGGGGGAGGAGTTCAACGCCCTCAGCATCGACCGCCACACCCGCAAGCCCAAGAACCCGCTGGTGAACATCGGTGCGATCCGCACCCACGCGATGCTCGGCACCACCCGCTCCGAGCGCGCCGAGCGGCTGCGCGCGATGCTCGACGCCGCCGCCGGGCGGTCCCTGGACCTGCATCGCGAGACCGTCGACGAGGAGCTCGCCACCTCGGACCGCAACCTCGCGCTCGCCTACATGCTGCGCGCGGCGGGGTCGATGGACGAGGACGCGGTGGAGGTCGTCGAGGGATACGTCGAGGGCTGCGGCGTGCTCACCACCGTCACCGACCTCGCCGTCATGGCCGCGACCCTCGCCGCGGGCGGCCGCAACCCCCTGACCGGGGAGCGGGTCTTCTCGCGCATCGCCGCCCGGCAGGTGCTCTCGGTGATGATGACCTGCGGCATGTACGACAACGCGGGGGACTGGGTGAGCGATGTCGGCCTGCCCGCGAAGTCCGGGGTGGGCGGCGGCATCATCGCGGCGCTGCCCTCCCGGTTCGGGGTCGCGAGCTACGCCCCGCAGCTGGACCTGCACGGCAATTCGGTGCGGGGCACCCTGTTCTTCGAGCGGCTCAGCGCCGATTTCGACCTGCACATGCTCGACGGGACCGCGGCGCTGGATCTCGAGGAGCGCGCCCGGGAGCTGCTCGCGGCGGGGGAGGCGCGGTGATCCTCGTCCGCTCCCTCGAGCCCGCCCAGTGGGCGATCTGGCGGCAGCTGCGGCTGCGCGCGCTGAAGGACTCCCCTGAGGCCTTCGGCAGCTCCCTCGCCGCCACCCTCGAGCGGGAGGCGCGCGAGGGCGAGGCGTTCTGGCGCGGCTACTTCTCCGAGACCGGTCCGGTCCTCATCGCGGAGCTGGACGGCGTGCCGGCCGGGATGGCCCGCCTGGTGGTGGAGGACCCGGCCGACTCCGCCCACCTCTACTCGCTGTGGGTGGCCCCCGAGGCCCGGGGCCGCGGCGCGGGCGAGCAGCTGCTCCGGACCGCCGCGGACTGGCTCGCCGCCCGGCATCCGGGGACGGCGCTGCGCCTCGACGTCGTCGCGACGAACCGGCCCGCGCGACGCCTCTACGAGCGCCTGGGCTTCACCGTGCTCGGCCCGAACCCCGAGGACGACGCCGAACTGGTGATGGAGCAGCGCCTCGAGCCCCGCCCCGATCGGTAGACTCCCCGCCATGAGCTCCACCTCCGGCAACGCCCTGGTCCGCCGCCCCTTCGAGGGCCTCCCCGTCGAGCAGGAGCTGGTCGCCATGCGCCAGCTGATCCCCGCCGCGACCCTGCGGGCCCGCACCACCGCCGAGCACGGCGGCCTCGACGTCCAGCTCGCGACGGTCCTGCCGATGGCCTGGCCCGGCGTGCGCCGCACCGACGGCACCGTCACCGTCGGCGTCCAGGCGCCCTACCCGGGCGGGGACCTCTCCCGCGGTCTCGGCGCCGCGATCGTGCAGGCCGCCGCGCTCGAGCCGGGCAACGCCGTCACCTCCGTGACCGTCGAGGACGACTCGCCGCGGCTGCAGGACGTCCTCGACCTCGACGGCGAGTTCGCCTTCGAGATCCACGACACCTTCGACTTCTGGCTCGACCCCAGCGCCGAGCGCACCGGCGAGATCCAGCAGGCGATCGAGCAGGCGAACGACGCGATCATGACCACCCGCGCCGTGACCGGCCTGGACCACGCCTACTGGGTCGACGCGGGCGCCAAGGACCATGTGCGCTGGGTGCTCGACGCCGACGAGGACCGCGTGATCGACGCCGTGACCCGCCTCCACGCGCGGCGCCAGTCGGCGATCTGCGAGGGCTCGAAGTACGTCGGCTCCTTCCGCGCGGAGGGCCTCGCGATCCCCGTCTGGGACATCGACAAGGGCCTCGGCGTCGAGGCCGTCGACGCGGCGGCCGAGGAGTTCCGGGCCCGTTTCGAGGAGGCCCTCGCCTCGACGGAGCCGCTCACCCCCGCCGAGCGCCGCGCCCGCGGCGGCATCGTCGCCCGTCAGGTGACCCTGCGATGAACGGCGCGGGGCCCCTGACGACCCTCCGGCCCGAGCGGGTCGCCGTCGTCATCCCCGCCAAGAACGAGGCGGAGCGGATCGAGGCCACGATCCGTTCCGCGCGCGAGATCCGCGGTGTGGATCTCGTGGTGGTCGTCGACGACGGCTCAACCGACGCCACGTCCGCGGTCGCCATGGGGGCTGACGCCCTGGTCGTGCGCCACCGCTCGAACCAGGGCAAGGCCGCCGCGATGGCGACCGGGGCCCAGATGGTCGCGATCCGCGACGGCGCCGAGCGGGCCGAGGGCGGGGAGCGCTTCCGCGAGGAGCTCCACGCCGAGCCCCGCACCCCGGGACACACCGGCCCCCTCCCGGCGATCGACCCGGGCACCGACGTGCCCCGCGCCCTGCTCTTCCTCGACGCCGACATGGGTTCCTCCGCCTCCGCCGCCCAGGGGCTCGTGGACGCGGTGCTCGACGAGGGCGTCGACATGGCCATCGCGCTGCTGCCCCCGCAGGAGGGCGCCGCCGGGATGGGGATCGTGGTCCGCACCGCCCGCCGCGGGATCGAGCGCGCGACCGGCTGGCGCCCCGAGCAGCCCCTCTCCGGGACCCGCTGCATCACCCGCGAGACCTGGGAGGCCTGCCAGCCGCTCGCCCCCGGCTGGGGCGTCGAGACCTCCCTCAGCATCGACGCGCTGAGCAGCGGCTTCTGGGTCAAGGAGATCCCCGCGGACCTCCATCACCGCGCCACCGGCAAGGACCTCTCGGGGCAGCTGCACCGCGCCGCCCAGCTGCGCGACGTGCTGCGGGCCCTGGCCCGCCGGCGCCACACCATCGCGGACCTCGAGGAGTCGCCGGAGCCCGTCGGCGGCGAGGAGACCGAGGTGTGGACCCCGGAGCCCGAGTCCACCACGAGCCTCGCGCCCAGCGAGACGGCCCCCGCCGGCCCGACCTCCGATGCGTCGGCCGAGGAGCGTGCCGGCCGACGCCGCGCCACGCTCGCCGACCTCCCCGTCGACGGCGCGTTCAGCGACGACGAGACCCGCGCCCTCGGCGACGTCGACGCGGACGAGCTGGATGCGGCGCTGCGCGCCCTGCCCGTGGACGGTCGCTTCGCGCCCGACGACGTCGTCTTCCTCGCGGGGACCGACCTCGCCCGGCTCGCGCAGCGCCTGGGCCGCGCCCCGGTCGACGGTCGCTTCACCCCCGAGCAGGCGGTCATCATCGCCTCGCACTTGGGGACTCCCGAGCCCGAGCTGCCGGAGGGCCTGCGTCCGCCGATCAGCCCCGACGAGTACGCCTCCCTCGTCGTGCACGCCGCGGTCGAGGCCGAGAACTCCTGATCAGACCCGCTCGGGGTCCGGCAGCACCGCCGGCAGCAGCACCAGCCACACGCCGAGCATCGCCGCGACCAGCACCGGCCCGGTGTCGTTGACGGCGTAGCCGACCCACGCGCCGACCACGAGCGCGATCCGCACCCGGTGGGCGACGGGGTGCGCCGCATCGAGCGCCGCGAGCCGCCGCCAGCGGATCCGGCCCGGCAGCAGGATCGCGACCGAGGCGAGGACCGCGAGCACCAGGACCACGGCGAGCGCCCAGTAGCCGGTCGCCATCGCCACGTTCTGCGCCAGCTTGCGCACGACCACGGAGACCAGCTCACCGCTCAGCAGCTCGTCGATGAAACGCCCCAGGTGGGTGCGGTCCTCCGGGGGCCGCAGCCAGTCCAGGAAGGACACGCTGAGCACCGCCGCCGCCCCGCCCGCGCCGAGCGCCAGCACGTGCCACACCCGCAGCCGGATCCCGGAGACCAGCAGCGCCAGCAGCCCGAAGGCCGGGATGGTCGCGAGGCCCGAGCCGAAGTCCGCGCCCATCGAGGGGGCGACGCACACGGCGGCCGTCACCAGCCCGACGCCGACGGTCCACAGCACGCGCGCCCGCGGCGAGCGCACCACCGTGAACAGGCACAGCAGCGCCATCAGCGCCGCGGCGAGCACGAGGCCGAAGAGGTGGTTGGACAGCCCGTAGAAGCGCCCGCCGGAGATCGGTTGCGCCCCGAGCGGGGAGGAGAGCTGCAGGCGCGACCCGGTCGCCGACTCGAGCAGCACGATCCCCGCGATGAGCGCCGCGGAGACTCCCGCCGGTCCGAAGCGGCTGCGCCGCCAGGGCCCGCCGAGCACGAGCACGGACAGCAGCGCGCACCCGCCCCAGACCACGCCGGCGAGGGCGAGGGTGGGGTGCTCGGCCCGCCACCACGGGACCAGGGAGGCGCACAGCCCGACGGGCAGGGCGAGCGGGGCGATGGCAGCGAGCGCGCGGCCGGCGGCGGCGAGCCGCGGGCGCCGTGCAAGCGCCGGGACCAGCACGATCACGAGGCCGACGACGCCGAGGGCGAGCCAGGAGCCGAGCGCGGGGAGGGTCGCGGCATCGACGAGTCGCCCCGCCTCGGAGCGGTCCCAGGCCAGCTGCTGCGGATCGGCGTGGTCCGCGCCGCGGAACGGCTGCCCGGGGATCAGCCCCTCGGGGCTCGCCCCGTGCGAGTCGAGGATCGTGGCGAGCACGTCGGTGAGCACGACGACTCCGGTCTGCTTGGTCGCGCCGCTGGTCAGGGCCTGTCCGGTCAGTCCCGTGTCCATCGCGACCTGCAGGCCGACGGTGCGGGAGGCGACCGCTCCGGTGCGCTCGACCTCCTCCGGATGCGCAGGGTCGGTCGCCGCGACGGAGACGAGGAGGGTGCGGGGGAGGTCCGCCGCCGCACAGCCGCCGAGGTCCTCGAGCGCCGCGGCAACCGTGCCGTCGAGCGCGGTGAGGGCCTCCGCGCGGGCGGGGTCGTCGTGGTCGGGGATCGACGGGGCGAGCAGCTCGACGAGGTCGCCGTCCGCGAGGGCGCCCGCGACGGCGGCGGGGTCGTCCGTGGAGGTCACGTCGACCGGGAGCTGCTGCCACTGGTCCGTCGGCGGGGTGGGGATGCCGCTCGTGCGCGGGGCCTCCTCGGCGAGGCCCCGGTAGCCGGTGCGCAGCGTCTCGAGCCCCTGCCGCTTGGTGGAGACGACGGTGGTGGAGGTGGTGTTCATCGCGCCGACGCCCGCGCGGTCCGCCAGGCACTGCAGCGTCGGCGTTCTCTCGGCGTCGATGTCCTCCCAGGTCAGACCTGCGGTCGCGATCACCAGGCGCACGGGTGCGTCGGTCGTCTCCGGGGCGTCGGCGCGAGCGGCGGCGGAGGAGGGGACGAGCAGCAGCGCACCGAGCAGCGCGAGCAGCACGGCGCGGAGGACGTGGGGGAACGGGCGAGCGGGCACGTCCCGATGCTACGGGGCGGGTCATGCGGCAGCGGTGGAGAAGTTGTGTCGGGGTCTTGACACAAGTGTGGGGACCGGCGCATTGTGTCATCACGTCGGTACAAATCGGCGTCGTCGGGCATCGCCGCCCGTTCCTCACGGAGGTCCTCATGGTCGTCGGCCCGCTCCTGCCCCTGATGATGCTGGTCGCGCTGCCCGTCGTGCTCATCGCGCTCCTGCTCGCACGCGCTCTCGGCGCCGAGCGCACGGGCCTGCACCGCGGCGCGCTCGCCGCCCGCTGGGTGGGCCTCCTGCTCGGCATGGTCGTGATGATGCTGGTCATCGTCGCCGCCGCGTCGGGGCGGTCGGCCGACGCAGGGTCCCTCGCCGCGCTCGGACCCGCGGCGGGCGGCATCGTGCTCCTCCTCGCGATCGCGGCCGGCGAGCTCACCCTCCCCGCCCCGCAGGTCGCGGTGCGCCGGGCCTCCCTGCGCCGACGCACCCTGGGCACCCTCCTCCCACGGGCCGCCGCGGTGCTCGTCGCCCTCACGCTCGCCGTCCTCGCCCTCGTGGCCCTCACCGGGCTGCTGCTCGCGGCCGACGGGTCCACGTTCGCGATCGAGGCCCCGCCGTCGGGCGACGACCTCGGCCACGGCGTGGCCTACGGCCCCTTCCCGGGCGGCGACTACACCGTGACGATCGCCGCGGGGATGCTGATCCTGGTGCTCGTCGCCGGTGGAGCGCTCGCGCTGATCCTCCGTCGCCGGCCGAGCGACGACGCGCACGACCTGCTGCTGCGCCGCCGCTCCGCGACCTCCGTGGCCGGGGCCGTGGTCCTCGCCGCGGCTGCCTGCACGGTGCCGGTCGCGCTCGCGCTCCTGCGTCCGCTGCTGCTGGTGCGCGGCGAATACGCGATCACCGCGGGGATGCAGGCCGGCACCTGGATCGCCGCGAGTGGGATCGTCGTGGGCCTGCTCGCCCTCCCGCTCGGCCTCGCGATGGTGATGGTCCCGGAGGTCCTCGCCCGCTCGGGGCCGCGGGCTCGAGCATCGGCTGCGACCGTCGCGGTCGAGGGGGTCGCGGGATGACCCATATCGTGGTCGACATGGACAATCCCACCCCGCCCTACGAGCAGGTCCGTCGCGAGATCCTCGAGCAGATCCGCGGGGGAGAGCTGCGCCCCGGCGACCGCCTCCCCGCGATCCGCGTCCTCGCCGGCGACCTCGGCCTCGCCGCCGGCACCGTCGCCCGCGCCTACAAGGAGCTCGAGGAGGCCGGTATCGTCAGCACCCGCCGCGGCGCGGGCACCACCGTCGCCGCGGGGGCGGAGAACGAGGCCCGCCGGCAGCTCGGCGCGCTGCGCCTCCCGGCGGCCGGCGCGGCGGATCCGACCCTCGTGGAGCTGCTGACCGCGCCGCTCGAGGAGGCCCGCGCACGCGGGGCCGACGACGCCGCGATCCTCGCCGCCGTACGGGCGGTGCTGGCCCACCGACGGTGAGGATCCGCCTCGAGCCCCTCGGCCCGCAGCACGGACCGGAGATCCTCGCCGGTCAGGACGAGGCGCTGGCCCTCGAGATCATCGGGCGGCCCTGGACCGCCGCCTCGCTCGAGCAGTTCCTGGCCCGGTGCGCGCGCTGGCGGGCCGACGGGCCGCTCCGCGAGCTCGCCGCGCTCGAGGAGGGCAGCGGCCGGCTGCTCGGCGGGGGAGGGCTGAACCGCCTCGCGCCAGGACTCGGACCGGGCCAGGTGGCGCTGACCTACTGGCTGTTCGCAGAGGCCCGGGGAAGCGGTCTCGGCGCGCCTCTGGCGGCGGCACTGGCCGACCGGGCGCGGGACCTGCCTGCAAGGCGCGGGACGGCGACGTCCGAGGCCGTGCTCCTGATCGCCCCGGACAACACCGCCTCGCAGACCGTCGCCCGCACTCTCGGCGCCCGGCCGACGGGCGAGCTCGTCCCGCACCCCGCGGGCGGCACCCGTCGGGCGCAGCGCTGGGTGCTGGATCTGCGGGAGAGCTGACCTCGGTCAGCGCTTCGACCGTTCCTCCACATCGCCTCCGGATCCACATCTCCCGTCGGTCCGTGGCGGTCGGGCGCTTCGAATGTCAGGGTGGGTCCGTAGGGTGATGACCAGACGGAACACCCAGCACGGCGGCATCGACGACGAGTCCACGAGGAGGTGGGGGCGATGACCACGACGGACCACCGCTCCGTGCCGTCCCCCGCCTCTGCGCTGTCCTCGCGCAGCTCGTCGGCCCGACCGTCGGCCTTCCGCGCTCCCGCCTCACGCGGCCCTGTGCCGCGCACCGCCACGGCCCCTCCCCGTGCCCGCGTGCGGGCACGTGCACGGCTCACCGAGGACACCCTCCTGCGCCGTGGCGGCGTCGAGCCCGGCGCCGACGCTCGCACCATCGCGCGCCTGCTCGAGGAGGAGCGAGAGGACTCCCGGCGCCACGCGCGCCGGCTCGCCGACCTCGCCCCCTTCTGGATCGACCACGAGGACCCCGACCTCGACGACGACCGCGAGGAGCGCAGCCTCGCCGTCGCGATCGCGACCCGCACCACCACCGCGATCGCCTCCTATCGGATCGCGGACGCGCACACCGCCGTGACCGAGATGCCCGCGACCTTCGAACGACTCACCGCCGGGGACATGCCCGTTGAATGGCACACGCGCATGCTGAAGGCGGTCCGCGACCTCACCGCCGTCCAGCGCGCCCAGGTCGACGAGATCGTCGCCTCCTGGGATCTCGCCTCCGTGCCTGCGGACCGCTTCCGTGACGAGCTGCGCCAGTTGCGCTCCTGGTTCGACCGCGAGATGAGCGCCCCGCGGCCCGAGTCGCTGCGCGACGTGTCCCTCGAGAACTCCCTGCACGACGACGGCACCGCCTGCCTGCGCATCACCGGCCCGATCCCCGAGATCCTCGACCTCGCCCGGCGCCTGGACCGCTCCGCGAAGACCGTCCAGGCCCGGCAGCGCCGCGCCCTCGAGCAGGGCGAGCCGATCCCCTTCGACCTCGACGGGGACGTGGCCCGCGACGGGAAGGCCATGAGCCAGGCGGCGCTGCGCTACGCGATCCTCCTGCGCACCCAGCTCGACACCGGCGGGGTCGAGATCCCCGCGCCGCGGCACCGCGTGAACGTCGTCGTCCCCGTGCTCACCCTGATGGGCCTCAGCGACACTCCGGCCCTGTACGACGGGATCCACCCGCTGCCTGCACAGATGGCCCGCGACCTCGCCGCCGCCGAGCCCGTCTGGCACCGCGTCTTCGCCGACGCCGCGGACGGCGGATTCCTCCCGCTGCCCGCCGAGCGCTACCGCCCCTCCGCCGAGCAGGTGGAGCACCTGCGGCTCCTGCACCCGCGCTGCGCCGCCCCCTGTTGCACGCACACCACCACCGACGACGCCGAGAACGACCACATCGAGGAGTTCGACCACGCCGATCCGGCCCGCGGCGGACCGACCAGCCTCCACAACCTCCACCGCCTCGACTGGAGGCACCACGATCTGAAGACCGCCGGGCGCATCGATCCCGTGCGGGAGCCCGACGGCGCCACCACCTGGACGGTCGGCTCCCCGGCCCTGATCACCACCCGCGTCGCACCCCGCGGTGACCTCGCCGCGCCCCATCACGCCAAGGCGCTCATGGAGTCGTGGGAGGAGTTCTGCTGGCGCCGGGACCTCGACCAGATGCAGGCGAACGGCGAGATCGACCGGATCCTGCAGGAATGGGGACCGGCGGACCCCCTGCACGACCCACCGCTCGACCCCGACGAGGAGAACCGCGAGTACTGGGAGCAGGGCCCGCCGTTCTGACCCCGTACGATCATCCGATGCCTGTGGACATCGAGCTCGTGCCACCGACCCTCGCCCTGCGCGACGAGGTCGCGGACTGCTTCGCCGACTTCGCCGGGACTGCCGTGGACGGCTCCGGTATCACCGACCCCTCTCGCACGCCGCGGACCGACGACGAGCTCAGCGAGTTCGTCGCCCGGCGCCTGGCGGAGGAGGACCCCGCCACGGAGCTCGCCGACGGGTGGGTCCACTGCACGAGTCGCTGGATCCGAGAGTCCGGAACCGGGCAGGTGCTCGGCTTCCTCGCCGTCCGCCATCAGCTCACGCCGTTCCTTCTCGAGGTGGGAGGACACATCGGCTACTCCGTTCGCCCCGGCGCCCGCTGCAGGGGCGTCGCCACCGCGGCCCTCGCTCAGGGTCTTGAGATCGCGGCCGGGCTCGGCATCGACCCGGTGCTGATCACCTGCGACGCCGACAACACCGCCTCGCGCCGCACCATCGAGGGCGCGGGCGGCACCCTCGAGGACATCCGCGACGGGAAGCGCCGCTACTGGATCGGCGACGGTGAACGGCCCGTGCGGCGCTGACACGGGCCGCGGCGCGCCCCGGGGCGCCGAGTACCCTTCCCCCATGCGGTACGGATTCCTCGGCCCCGAGACGACCTTCACCCACCAGGCCCTCCTGCAGGCCCTCGCCGAGATCCCCGCGGAGCCCGGCGCGTCGGCCCCCGAGACCGTGCCCTTCTCCTCCGTGGCCACTGCGACCACCGCCCTGCTCGCCGGGGACGTCGACGCGCTCATGGCTCCGATCGAGAACTCCGTCGAGGGCGGCGTCTCCGGCACCCTCGACGTGCTCGCCGCGACGGACTCGATCACCATCGTCGCCGAGCAGACCGTGCAGATCACCTTCGTCCTGGCCGCGCGCGAGGACACGCCGCTCGACGAGCTCACCACCGTCTCCTCCCACCCGCACGCCCAGGCGCAGGTGCAGGGCTGGCTCCGCGCGAACGTGCCGACCGCCCAGGTCGCCGCCTCCTCCTCGACCGCCGCCGCGGCCCGCGACCTCGCCGCCCTCGACGCCGAGTCCGCTCGGGGCCGGGCCGCCGTCTGCTCGCCGCTCGCCGCCGAACACTTCGGCCTCACCGTCCTCGCCGAGGGCATCGAGGACCACGAGGGGGCGATCACCCGCTTCGTGCTCGTCACCCGGGAGGGCCGCATCCCCGCCCGCACCGGGGCCGACAAGACCACGGTCGTCGTCCAGCTGCCGCACAACCGCTCGGGCGCCCTGCTCGAGGCGCTCGAGATCCTCGGGTCCAACGGGGTGAACATGTCCCGGATCGAGTCCCGGCCCGTCGGCGACTTCCTCGGCCGCTACTCCTTCTCGATCGACCTCGAGGGCCACCTCGAGGACCGCCGGGTCGCCGCCGCTCTGCGCGCCCTGCACCGCCTCTGCCCCGTCGTGCACTACCTCGGGTCCTACCCTCGGGTCGACGGCACCCAGCCCGAAGTGCGCGAGGACTTCGTCGACCACGCCTACGACGAGGCCCACGCGTGGCTCGAACGGCTCAGCGGCATGATCACCCCCGCCGATCCCGGGGCGGCGATCTGACATGGCGGCCAAGGCCCCCGTCACTGTCACCGGCCGCGCGACCGTGCGCGCGATCGGCGAGCGGCTGATCCTGCCGCTGCCCGAGGACCTCAGCGCGAAGCTGCCCTCCCGCGGTCAGGTCGCCGTGGAGGGCACGCTCGAGGAGTATCCGCTGACCACCGTGCTCGAGCCCGACGGCCGCAAGGGCCACTGGATCGACCTCGACACCGCGCTCATCGACGAACTCGACCTCACCGAGGGCACGAGCCTCGCCGTCACCCTCACCACCCGCGCCGAGTGGCCCGAGCCCGAGGTCCCCGAGGACCTCGCCGCCGCCCTCGAGGAGGCGGACGACCTCGCGGACACCTGGCCCGCGCTCACCCCCATGGCCCGTTGGGAATGGGTGCGCTGGGTCCGCGCCACCCGCAGCGAGGACACCCGGGCCCGCCGCGTCGAGGTCTCGATCGACAAGCTCCGCCACGGCTCCCGCCGCCCGTGCTGCTTCGACCTGTCCTCCTGCACCGACCCGGAGCTCGCCCGCAGCGGCAAGCTCCCGGAGTGACGGGGCGGCGTCAGCCCGCCGTGCCGTCCAGCCCCTCCGGCACCCGCAGGTGCAGCGCCCCGGGGTCGACGGTCGCGATCAGGTGGGTCGCCTCGACGTCCGTGTCCCCGTCGAGCTGCACCGGCTGCGGCTTCGCGGTCGTGACCTTCACGCCGGTGGTCAGGTAGCGCTCGACCGTGGAGAGCTTCGGCCCGAAGGTCGGGCGCAGCTTCGGGTTCACCACCTGCGCGGCGACCTGGCTGAAGCCCGCCGCCCCGCGCCAGCCGGCCACGACCACCTCGAGGCGGCCGTTGTCGATCGTCGCATCGGGCATCAGCACGAAGCCTCCGGGCAGCTTGCCGACATTGCCCAGCAGCACCGTGCGGGCCTTGTGGGCGTGCCGGGTCTCGTCCGGCAGCTGCACCACCACATCGACCGAGCGGCCCATCACGGTGCGGATCCCGCCGAAGATGTAGGCGATCCAACCGATCCGTTTCTTCATCTGCGGATCGGTGTAACCGATCATCTCGGCATCCGCGCCGAAACCGGCGATGACCAGGAAGATCTGCTTCTGCGCCGAGCGGGCCGCGCTCGCCGAGCCGCCCACGCGCAGCCAGCCGACGTCCACCGGGTGGTCCTCGCCGGTGAGGGCCGCGACCATCGCCGCCGTCGGATCCTCGAGCGGGATCGACACATTGCGCGCGAGCAGGTTCCCGGTGCCCGCCGGGATGATGCCCATCGGGGTGTCGGTGCCCGCGAGCACGGAGGCGACCATGCGCACGGTGCCGTCGCCGCCCGCCGCCATCACCAGGTCCGCCCCGTCGGCGAGGGCCTGCTCCGTCTGCCCCCGACCGGGGTCGTCGATCGTGGTCTCGTAGAACGCGGTCTCCGCCCCCTCGATCCGCTCGACCGCCTCGGTGATCTGGCGGCGGAAGGCGTCGGTGCCGGAGAACTTCGAGGGGTTCAGCACGACGGCGACCCGGCGCAGCCGGTCCGTCGGGCCGCTAATGCCGGAGGCGCCGGCGACTCCAGTGTCTGAACCACCCTCCGTCGGAGGCTCCTCCCGCCCTGCGCTGCGACGCTCGGCGGCGGACTTCAGGGCGGCGAGCTCCCGACGGTGGCGGCCGAGGCGGCGCAGCACGACGACGAGCAGGGCGATCGTCACGATGGTCGTGACGACCGAGACGATGCTGAGGGCGAGCAGGGTGACGTCCATGCGGTCAGGGTAATCGCGAGCGGGGCCTTGGGTACCCTGGGGGAATGATCGATCTGCGGCACCTGCGCGAGAACCCCGAAGCCGTCCGCGACGCCCAGCGGGCCCGTCGTCGTGACCCCGAGACCGTCGACGCGGTCCTCACCGCGGATTCCCGCTGGCGCGAGGCGACCACCGCCTTCGAGAACGCGCGGGCCCAGCAGAAGGCCTTCGGCAAGCAGGTCGCCCAGGCGACGGGCGAGGAGAAGCAGGCGCTGCTCGGCGAGGTCAAGCAGCTCGCGGCCGACGTCAAGCGGCTCGAGGCGGAGGCCGCGGAGGCCGCCGTGACCCGCGACACCGCGCTGCGCGCCATCCCCAACCTCGCCGAGGGCGCCCCCGAGGGCCTCGAGGAGGACTTCGTGGTCCGCGAGACCGTCGGCGAGATCCCGACCTTCGAGGCCCAGGTCAAGGACCACCTCGAGATCGCCGAGGGACTGCGCGCGATCGACATGGCGCGCGGCGCGAAGGTCTCCGGCAGCCGCTTCTACTTCCTCACCGGCGTCGGCGCCCAGCTCGAGCTCGCGGTCCTCAACGCCGCGATCGACCAGGCCACCCAGGCCGGCTTCACCCCGATGATCACCCCCACCCTGGTGCTGCCCGAGTCGATGGAGGGCACCGGCTTCCTCGGCGAGCACGCCGACGAGGTCTACCACCTCGACAAGGGCGACGACCTCTACCTCGTCGGCACGAGCGAGGTCGCGCTCGCCGGCTACCACAAGGACGAGGTCCTCGACCTCTCGGACGGACCGCTGCGCTACGCCGGCTGGAGCGCCTGCTACCGCCGCGAGGCGGGCAGCTACGGCAAGGACACCCGCGGGATCATCCGGGTGCACCAGTTCCACAAGGTGGAGATGTTCTCCTACTGCCGCATCGAGGACTCCTACGCGGAGCACGAGCGGCTGCTGGACTGGGAGCGGCAGATGATGGCGAAGATCGACGTGCCCTACCGGATCATCGACACCGCCGCCGGCGACCTGGGCACCTCCGCGGCGCGCAAGTTCGACTGCGAGGCGTGGATGCCCTCGCAGGAGACCTATCGCGAGCTGACCTCCACCTCGAACACCACCCAGTTCCAGGCGCGGCGGCTGAACATCCGTGAGCGCACCGAGGACGGTCTGCGTCCCGTCGCCACGCTCAACGGCACCCTCGGCACCACCCGCTTCCTCGCGGCGATCCTCGAGAACCACCAGCAGGCCGACGGCTCGGTCGTCATCCCGGAGGGTCTGCGGCCGTACCTCGGGGGCCGCGAGGTCTTCGAGGTCGTCGCATGATCCGACGGCTCCTGCAGGCCCTGCGTCACCGCAGGTTCACCCGGGCGTCAGATCGGCCTGGGACAGTGGACGGCATGACTCTCCCCGCCGCCGCCCCCACCCGCGATCTGCTGCGCGAGCATCTCGGGGAGCTCTCCGGGGAGCAGCTGCTGATCGGTCTCGACGTCGACGGCACCCTCGTGGACCACGACGGCACCATGTCGCCCGCCATGCGGGAGGCGCTGCGCGCGGCCGCCGCGGAGCACACCGTGGTCATCGCGACCGGTCGCTCGCTCGGGGCGACCGTACCGATCGTCGAGGCCGCCGGCATCACCCGCGGCTTCGCCGTCTGCTCGAACGGGGCGGTCATGCTCGAGATGGATCCGGAGGCCGACGGCGGCCATCGCGTGATCGGCACCCGCAGCTTCCAGCCCGGCCACGCCCTGCGCACCCTGCGCGAGGTCGCCCCGGACGCCCACTACGCGGTCGAGATGGCCGACGGCACCTTCCACGCCACCGCCGGCTTCCAGGACGCGAGCTTCGGCGTCGAGGCGATCGAGAGCGACCTCGACACGCTGCTCGAGCTCGAGGCGGTGCGGGTCGTGGTCCACGTCCCCGACCTCTCGCCGCAGGAGTTCAGCGAGGTCATCGCGGAGTCCGGGGTGCACGGCGTCGAGTACTCGATCGGCTGGACGGCCTGGCTGGACATGGCCGCGCCCGGCATCTCCAAGGCGAGCGCCCTCGAGGAGCTGCGCGAGCGGCTGGGCATCGATCCGAGCCGCACGGTGGCGGTCGGGGACGGGTTCAACGACGTCGAGATGCTCGCCTGGGCGGGCGTGGGGGTCGCGATGGGTCAGGCGCCGCAGGGCGTCAAGGACGTCGCGGACGTCGTCACCGAGTCGGTCTACCAGGACGGCACGGTGCTCGTGCTCGAGTCGCTGCGCGGCTGATCGTCCGGCGGGGAGCCCAGCATCCCCCAGGCCATCGCCTGCGACAGCGCCTGCTCCCGGTTCGTGGCCCCGAGCTTGCCGTACAGCGAGCGCAGCTGCGTCTTCACCGTGTTCGGCGAGACGAACAGCCGTTCCGCGATCGTCGCCCGGCGCTCGGTCTGGACCAGGAGGTCCAGCACCTGGCGCTCGCGCGGGGTGAGCTGGGGCGGGGAGGCGAGGAGCAGGCCCGTGCCCTCGCTCCGGGGCGGGATCAGCGTGTAGTTCTCCCGGAGCACCCGATGCGGCTCGAGCTGCCCGGCGGCGAGCAGCGTTGCGAGGGTCGCCTCGCGGACCGGCTGGGGGGTCATCGCGAGCAGCCAGCGCGGGCTCGTGCCGTCGAGCAGGTCCGCCAGCCGGGTGGCGTGGCGCACGAGCTCGGCGTCCCCGCGGTACCGCTGGGCGATCAGCACCGAGCCGAGCACGGCCGAGATCCGTTCGAGCGGCGAGTGCGCCGAGGCCTCGGCGCGCACCAGCAGCGACAGTGCCTCGTCGACCCGTCCCGCGGCGGCCTCGCCGGCTGCGAGCAGCGAGACGCGCATCGACGGCGCGCCGCGGAGGTCCTCGCCGCGCGGACGAGCCGGGGCACGGCCCTCCATCACCTCGAGCAGGGTGCTGACCACGGCGACGCGCCGACGGACCGAAGGCAGGGAGTGGTCGGTGATCCGCTCGCCGACGATCCGATGGTGCTCGAGGCCGGCCTCATGGGCGCGGCCCTCCATCGCTTTCGCGACCGAGCGGACCCCGCTGGCCAGATGCCACAGCTCGGAGGCCGCCAGATGGGGTTCGAGCGGTGCGAGGGCCTCGAGCGCCTGCGCGGGCTGCCCGTCGTCGAGGTCGACCCAGGCCTGGGCGATGTGCTGGGACGTGCTGCTGTGGTCGAAGGCCCAGTCGGCCGGCCAGTCCGCGGGGCGGATCCCCGCGAGGGTCGCGCGTGCGAGGTCGATCCGCCCCGCGAGGGCCTGGATCAGCGCGATGTTGGCGAGGGCGTCGTTGTGCAGGTGTCCGTCTCCGAGGTCGGCCGCGAGCTGCAGCTGGAGCCGGCGCGCCTCGAGCGAGCGGGTGTGCTCCTCGGCGAGCAGGAGGCTGGTCGCGCACTCCGCGAGGGCCGCAGGAATGCGGAACTGTCCTATCGTATGTGCCGAGCCTCACAGGGTGAAAGAGGGGGTGAGGTTTGTGGATACCTGTCGGAAACCATTGGTTTCCGAGGCATTGTTGTCGGGCCGAGAAAACCGGATGGCGACGACCCAGGATCGAGGACCACCTCCATGGCAGAGCAGAACGAGCCGCGCGAGAGCCGCGGAGCCGCGGCGACCGCGCATCGTCGTTCCGCGCACTGCCGGGACCGCCTCACCAGCGTCTGCCGAGAACCCCTCCCGCATCCGACGTGTCGGCGCCGTCCGGAGGACTCCGCCGCCCGCGTCGCCTGGAGCTCGGTCCGCTTCACCATGCGCCGCTGAGATCCACCTCGAGGATCACCTTGCCGAGGTGGCCGCCGCGGCGGAGCATCCCGTGAGCCTCCTCCGCCTCCTCGAGCGGGAGCCGTGCGTGCACCGGCACGCGGACTGAGCCGTCCGCGAGGAGCGGCCACACCAGGTCCTGGGTGCGCGCGAGGATCTCCTGCTTCTCCGCGGCGGGTCGTGAGCGGAGGGTGGTCCCGAGGATCCGGGCCCGGCGGCCCATGAGGAGGCCGATCGGCAGCTCGCCCCGTGCACCGCCGAGGGTCCCGATGATCACCAGGCGGCCCCGCTCGCGCAGCATCGCCACGTTCTCGGCCAGCAGCGACCCGCCCACCACGTCGAGGATCACGTCGGCCCCGCCCTCGGCGGCGACGGCCGCGGGGAGATCCGTGGTGCGGCGGTCCCAGGCGGCGTCGGCCCCGAGAGCGCGCGCCGACCCGCAGGCCTCGGGGGAGCCGGTCACGGCGAGCACCCGGGCACCCAGGCGGTGGGCGATCTGCACCGCGGCGGTGCCGATGCCGCCCGAGGCCCCGTGGATCAGCACGGTCTCGCCCGTGCGCAGCCCCGCCTCGAGGACGAGGTTCGAGACCACGGTCGCGGCGACCTCGGGCACCCCGGCCGCCGGGACCGCCTCCACCCCGGCGGGAGCGGGGAGGAGCTGGCCCTCGGGAACCGCGACGACCTCGGCGTAGCCGCCCCCGGCGAGGAGCGCCACGACCGGTGCCCCGGTGTCGCGGCGCCGACCGGCGACCTCGAGCCCCGGCAGCTCGGAGGCTCCGGCGGGCGGCGGATAGCCCCCGGCGACCTGCAGCAGATCGGCACGGTTCACCCCGGCGGCGACCACGTCCACGAGCACCTCGCCGGGGGCCGGGGAGGGCTCCGGGAGGTCGGTGAGGAGGAGGCGGTGCTCGGGGGTGATCGTCATCGCGCGCATGGGGCCACGCTACGGCCGCCGCGGGAGGCTTGACCCGATGCCGGTTCCATGGTTCATTAGTCGAGTAATGAACCGATGAAGGTGTTCCGGGAGGTGCCGTGGTCGACGAGAACCGACCGCTCTTCGTGGTCGTCGCCGAGCAGATCGAGGACGGCATCCTCGACGGCAGCCACCCCGAGGGCACCGCCGTCCCCTCCACCAACGAGCTCGCCGGCTTCCTGCGGATCAATCCCGCGACCGCCGGCAAGGGCCTGAACCTCCTGGTCGACGCCGGCGTGCTGGTCAAGCGCCGGGGGCTGGGCATGTATGTCGCCGACGGGGCCGTCCAGGCCCTGCGCGCCCGTCGTCGCGAGGACTTCGCGAGGACCTACCTCGACCCCCTCCTGCGCGAGGCGGACCGGCTGGGGATCACCCCCGCCGAGCTCGCCCGCCTGATCACGAAGGGACCCACCGCATGACCGCCCTCCAGACCCACGACCTGACCAAACGTTTCCGCGACGTCCTCGCCGCGGACCGCATCACCCTCTCCCTCGAGCAGGACCGGATCCACGGTCTGCTCGGTCGCAACGGCGCCGGGAAGACCACCCTCATGAAGCTCGTCACCGGGCAGCTCTTCGCGAGCTCGGGGCGGATCCGGCTGCTCGGCGAGGACCCGCTCGAGAACGTCGCCGTGCTCTCGCGCACCTGCTTCATCCAGGAGAGCCAGTCCTACCCGGACGGCTTCCGCCCGCTGGACCTGCTGCGCATCGCCCGCGATCTCCACCCGGCCTGGGACGAGGCGCTCGCCCGGGAGCTCGTGGCCGACTTCCGCCTCCCCGAGAAGCGCCCGATCAAGAAGCTCTCCCGGGGTCAGCTCTCCGCCGTCGGCATCATCGTCGGCCTCGCCTCGCGGGCCCCGCTGACCTTCTTCGACGAGCCCTACCTGGGGCTCGACGCCGTCGCCCGCCGCCTCTTCTACGACCGGCTGCTGGCCGACTACGCCGAGCACCCCCGCACCGTCGTGCTCTCGACCCATCACATCGACGAGGTCGCGAACCTGCTCGAGCACGTGGTGGTCCTGGACCAGGGCCGCGTCGTGATCGACGACGACGTCGACACCCTGCGCGCGGCGTCGCTGCAGGTCTCGGGGCGGGCGGGCGATGTCGCCGACTTCGTCGCCGGGGCCGAGGTGCTGCGTCTCGACGAGCTCGGTGCCCTCGCCACCGCCACCCTGCACCGCGACGCGCTGCACGACGAGGAGGGCGCCCGGCGCCGGGGCCTCGACGTCACGCCCGTCTCGCTGCAGGACTACATCGTCCACCGCACCGCCGCCTGAGAGGACCCGCCATGCGTCACCGCAGCGTCATCCGGATGCACACCGTCAACACCATGCAGGCCATCGGCTGGCCCGCGACAGCACTCGTCCTGTCCCTCGCGATCGTGCTGGTGATCGGGGCGATCGTCGGCGCGATCGGCCCCGAGGCGCGGGTCGGCATGCACGAGGGCATGCGCTTCAACGGGGCGATCTTCGCGATCCTCGGCCCGCTGATCGGCTACGGGTTCACGTCGATGGGGCAGTTCTTCCCCCTCGCCCTGGGCCTGGGGATCACCCGTCGCGAGTACGCCCTGGGCGCCGGGCTGCTGTTCCTCGCCAACGCGGTGCTCTACACCGGCGTCATCACGGTCGGCAAGGCGATCGAGGTCGCGACCGACGGTTTCGGGCTCGGCGTGCGCTTCTTCGACGTCGTCTACGTGGGGACCGGGCCGCTGTGGCAGACCACGATCCAGTCCTTCCTGGTGATCACGGCGATGCTGTTCCTCGGCGCGGCGATCACCGCCGCCTTCCTCCGCCTCGGCCAGCCCTTCCTCTGGACGCTGGGCGGAGCGCTCGGCGTGATCGGGGTCGCGATCTTCGCAGGGCTGGTGCTGATCGACGGCCTCGGCGCGGCGCTCCTGCGCGTCCTGACCATGGGATGGGGCCCGTGGATGGGCGTGACCGCGGGGATCGCGCTCCTCGCCGCGGGCGTCTGGCTGCTGCTGGTGCGCCGCACCCAGGTGCGCTGAGCGCAGCGGCTCAGGCCCGCACGTCCACGACGGTCCGGCCGCTCACCTGTCCGGCGAGGATCCGCTCCGCGAGCGGCAGCACTCCGGCGAGCCCGACGGTCGCCGTCAGGGAGTCCAGCAGGGCGAGGTCGAGCTCCGCGGCGAGCCCTGCCCACGCCCGCTCCCGGACGGCGCGGGGGGCGTCCACCGAGTTCACGCCCGCGAGCGTCACCTGGCGCAGGATGAAGGGCAGGACCGTGGTCGGCAGATCCGGGCCCTGGGCGAGGCCGTAGGCGGCGACCGTCCCGCCCCAGCGGGTCTGCGCGAGGACGTTCGCGAGGGTCGCGGAGCCGACGCCGTCGACCGCGGCGGCCCAGCGCTGTGACTGCAAAGGCCTCCCGTCGGCCGCGAGCAGCTCGTCGCGGTCGATCACCTCCGCGGCGCCGAGCGCGCGCAGCAGCTCGCCGTTCTCCTCCTGCCGTCCGGTCGCCGCGACCACGCGGTGCCCGCGGGCGGCGAGCAGCGCCACCGCGATCGACCCGGCCCCGCCCGAGGCGCCCGTGACCAGCACGTCCCCGTCCTCCGGGGACAGCCCCGCGTCCTCCAGGCGGTGCAAGGCGAGCATGGCGGTGAAGCCCGCGGTGCCGATCGCCGCGGCGCGAGCGGGGGAGATCGCCTCCGGCAGGCGCACGAGAGCGTCGGGCCGCACCCGGGCGCGGGTCGCGAAGCCGCCGTGCCGCGTCTCGCCGATCCCGTCGCCGTTCAGCACCACCGCATCGCCCGGCGCGAAGCGCCCGTCGGCCGACTCCGTGACCGTGCCGACCAGGTCGATGCCCGGGATCAGCGGGTGGCGGCGCACGATGCCCCGCCCCGCGAGGGCCATGCCGTCCTTGTAGTTGAGGGAGGAGTACTCCACGTCCACGGCGACCGCGCCGTCCAGCAGCGACTCGTCGGCGTCCTCGAGCAGACGCGGGGTCGCCCCCTCGGACTCGATCAGGATCGCGCGCATCGGGTGCTCCTCGTGCTCGGGGGAGGGGTCGGCACCAGCGTATGCCTCCGTCGCGCGGCGCCCCGCCGAAGGTCCCGGCCGGGGCGAGGCTCGCGGGGGGAGGATGACAGGACGATGCACAGCGAGCCCGCGAGCCCGAGCCCCACCCGTCCCGCCGACCGCGCCGCGCCCCATGCGCTGACCGGGGAGGAGGTGCTGGAGGCCTTCGGCTCCCGGCCCGCCGGTCTCTCCGCCGACGAGGCCGCCGAGCGCCTCGAGCGGCACGGCCCGAACGCGTTGCCCGCCGGCGAGCGGGAGTCCCGGGTGGTGCGCTTCCTGCGCCAGTTCCAGGACCCGATGATCTACGTGCTGCTCGGCGCGGCGGTGCTGACCACCGTCATGGGGCACCTGGTCGACACGATCGTGATCCTCGCCGTGGTGCTGGTCAACGCGGTGATCGGGGATGTCCAGGAGGGGCGGGCGGCCGATGCGCTCGAGAGCATCCGCTCGATGCTGTCGCTCGACGCGCAGGTCCGCCGCGACGGCGCCTGGCGCACCGTCCCCGCGGAGGAGCTCGTGCCCGGGGACGTGGTGCGGCTCGGCGCGGGCGACCGCGCCCCCGCGGACCTGCGCCTCCTCGAGGCGAACAGCCTCGGCGCCGAGGAGTCGGCGCTGACCGGCGAGTCCCTCGCGGTGGAGAAGTCCCCGGCGCCGGTGGCCGCCGACGCCCCGCTCGGCGACCGCAGCGGGATGGTCTTCTCCGGCACCACCCTCACCTCGGGCTCCGGGCGCGGCGTCGTGGTCGCCACCGGCACGGCCACCGAGATCGGGCACATCACCTCGATGCTCGACGAGGTCGAGGCGATGGAGACCCCGCTGACCCGGCAGATGAGCGACTTCTCCACGAAGCTCTCGGTCGTGGTGGTCGCCGCCGCGGTGCTCATGTTCGTGCTCGGGTGGGTGCTGCACGACCAGGGGCTCGGGGAGCTCGCGATCGCCGCGATCGGCTTCGCGGTCGCCGCGATCCCGGAGGGACTGCCCGCGGTGCTGACCATCACCCTCGCCCTCGGCGTCCAGGCGATGGCCCGGCGCAGCGCGATCACCCGCCGCATGAACTCGGTCGAGACCCTCGGGGCGGTCACCGTGATCGCCTCGGACAAGACCGGCACGCTCACCCGGAACGAGATGACCGTGCGCACCGTGGTCACGCCCGAGGGCACCTACGAGGTGACCGGCACCGGGTACGCCCCCGAGGGGGAGATCCGCTCCGCGGGCCGGGTGGTGACGGCGCGGGAGCACCGCGACCTGCGCCTGCTCGCCGAGGTCGCGGCGCGCACCAACGACTCCTCCCTCAGCTGCACCGCCGAGGGCTGGGCGCTGTCGGGCGAGCCGACCGACGGCGGACTGCGCACCTTCGCGATGAAGGCCGGGAGCGCGGGGGAGGACGAGCACCGCCTCGCCGCGGTGCCCTTCGACTCCGCGTACAAGTACATGGCGACCCTCGACCGGGTCGACGGCGTCGGGACGCTCGTGCACCTCAAGGGCGCGCCCGACCGGCTGCTGGACCGCTGCGACCTCGCGCCGGGCGAGCGGGAGCGCTGGGAGCGGCGGATCGACGAGCTCGGTGGGCAGGGGCTGCGGGTGCTCGCGGCCGCCGTACGCCGCGCCGAGGACGATGCCCGGACCCTGGGCGCCGCGGACGTCGAGGACGGAGGCTTCACCTTCCTCGGCCTGTACGGGATCATCGACCCGCCCCGCGAGGAAGCCGTCCGCGCGATCCGCACCGTGCAGCGCGCCGGGATCCGGGTGCTCATGATCACCGGAGACCACGCCGGGACCGCGACCGCCATCGGACGCGAGATGGGCATCACCGACGAGCTCGGCGCCGTCACCGGCGCGCAGCTCGACGCCGCGGACGACGAGGAGCTCGCCGAGCTCGTGCGCACCCGCACGGTCTTCGCCCGCACCAGCCCCGAGCACAAGCTGCGGCTGGTCACCGCCCTGCAGGGGCAGGGCGAGGTGGTCTCGATGACCGGGGACGGGGTGAACGACGCCCCGGCGCTGAAGAAGGCCGACGTGGGCGTCGCGATGGGCATCAAGGGCACCGAGGCCACGAAGGAGGCGGCCGACGTGGTGCTCGCCGACGACGACTTCGCGACCATCGGCGCCGCGGTCGAGATGGGTCGGACCATCTATGACAATCTCCGCAAGGCGATCGTGTTCATCCTGCCCACCAACGGCGCGCAGGGCCTGGTCGTCCTGGTCGCGGTGGTGCTGGGGATGACCCTGCCGCTCACCCCGGTGCAGGTGCTGTGGGTCAACACCATCACCGCCGTCACCCTCGCGCTCGCCCTCGCCTTCGAGCCCGGGGAGCCCGACGTCATGGACCGCCCGCCCCGCCCGCCGGGCGCCTCGATCCTCTCGCGCGCGGGCGTGGTCCGGATCGTGTACGTCTCGCTCCTGCTGGGCGCGGTGACGATCGCGGTGTTCCTGGGGGGCCAGGCCGCGGGCGTGGCCCTCGAGGTCTCCCGCACCACCGCCGTGAACACCCTCGTGGTGGGTCAGATCTTCTACCTGCTCGCCTCCCGCTTCAGCGCCGGCACGAGCCTGCGCCGGGAGCTGCTGACCACCAACCCCGTCTCCTGGCTGTGCATCGCGGTCATGCTCGTGCTGCAGCTCGCCTTCGTGCACCTGCCCCCGCTGCAGGCGGCCTTCGGCTCCGCCCCGGTGGGCTGGGCCGGCTGGCTGATCCCGCTCGGCGCCGGGCTGCTGGTGCTCGCCGTGGTCGAGGTCGACAAGGCGCTGCGCCGCAGGTCCCGGTAGACTCCCGCGGGTGCCTCCGGGCACCGGGAGGGTTGTCAGAGCGGCCGAATGAGATGGTCTTGAAAACCATTGTGCAGTGACCCTGTACCGCGGGTTCGAATCCCGCACCCTCCGCTCACCGCGCCACCTCCGCCCGCGCCCACGCGGCGACCCGTCGGGCCAGGTCGCGGTCCAGCGCGGCCACGGAGCGGCGCAGCAGCGTCGGCCGCCCCCGCAGCGCCCCGCGCCCGTCGGGCCCGATGTAGGAGCCGGGCGGGAGCGGCTGGGTCGCGGCGAACAGCACCGCGGCGGCGCCGTCCGACGGGGACATCGCGAAAGGGCGGCTCGCGGCGGTGACCACCCGGTCCAGGCGAGCCGAGCCGGTCGCGTTCTGCAGGTTCGTCAGCACCCAGCCCGGATGCACGAGCTGCAGGTCCACGGAAGAGCCAGCCTCCTGCAGACGCTCGGCGAGCTCGAGCCCCCACAGCATCGTCACCAGCTTTGAACGCCCGTAGCCGGCGCGCAGCGACCAGCCGCCCCGGGCGAAGTGGGGATCGGCGAGGTCGATGGCGCCGAAGGTGTGGGCGTGCGAGGCGGTGACCACGATCCGCTCCCGCACGATCTCCCCCTTGGCGCGGCTGCGCACTCCGAGCACCAGATCGGCGCCCCAGCGGGCCAGCTGCAGCGCCGCCTCCCGGCCCAGCCCGTCGCTCGCCCCGGTCATCACCACGGTCCGGCCCCGGAGGTCGGGCTCGCGGAGGTGCTCCCACGCCATCGCCGTCATGCGGCCATCGTAGGAGGTGGTCAGGCCGCGCGCGTACGATGGGAGGGCAGGTCCCGCGCCGTCGTCGCACCGAGGAGAACACCGCAATGGCCCAGTACACCGGCGTCCCCGTCAGCCCCGGCCGCGTGGTCGGCACGATCCGCACCATGGCCCCGCCGGTCGCCGAGCCCGCCGCCGATGCGACCCTCCCGGAGGGGGCCGACGCCGCCGCCGAGGCCGAGCGCATCCCCGCCGCCGCCGCCGCGGTGCAGGCCGCTCTCACCCGGCTCGCCGAGCGCGCCAGCGGGGACGGGAAGGCGATCCTCGAGGCCACCGCGCAGATGGCCGCGGACCCGTCCCTGACCACCACCGCCAAGGGCCTCGTCCTCAGCGCCGGCAAGAGCGCCGAGCGGGCCGTGTGGGAGGCCGGGGACCAGGTCGCGACGATGCTCGAGGGCCTCGGCGGCTACATGGCCGAGCGCGCCACCGACGTGCGCGACGTGCGCGCCCGCATCGTCGCCGAGCTCCGCGGCGAGCAGGCTCCGGGCATCCCCGACGTCGACGAGCCCTTCATCCTCACCGCGATCGACCTCGCCCCCGCCGACACGGCGACCCTCGACCCGGAGCGGGTCCTGGCCCTGGTCACCTCCGACGGCGGCCCGCAGTCCCACACCGCGATCCTCGCCCGCCAGCTGGGCCTGCCGGCGATCGTCGCCGCCAAGAGCATCCACGAGTTCGCCGACGGCACCGAGGTGTTCGTCGACGCCGGCTACGGCACCGTCACCGACGAGGTCACCGAGGAGCACCACCGCTTCGCCGCGGCGTGGAGCGAGCTGCAGAAGAACCCGCTGACCTACGAGGGCGGCGGCGGGGTCCTCGCCGACGGCCACACCGTCCAGCTGCTCGCCAACATCGGCGGCGCCAAGGACGCCGAGAAGGCGGTCGCCGCACACGCCGACGGGGTGGGCCTGTTCCGCACCGAGTTCCTCTTCCTGGACCGCGAGGACGAGCCCACCGTCGAGGAGCAGACCGCCGCCTATCGCGAGGTCTTCACCCTGTTCCCGGGGAAGAAGGTCGTGGTGCGCACGATCGATGCCGGCGCCGACAAGCCGCTGCCCTTCCTCACCGACGCCGAGGAGCCCAATCCCGCGCTCGGCGTGCGCGCCTACCGCACCAGCTGGGAGAAGCGCTCCGTGCTCACCAACCAGCTCGACGCGATCGCCGCCGCGGGCGCGGACACCGAGGCGACCCCGTGGGTGATGGCCCCGATGATCTCGACCGTCGAGGACACCGAGGACTTCGCCGCGCTGTGCGCCGAGCGCGGCCTCAGCCCCGCCGGGATCATGGTCGAGACCCCGTCGGCCGCGATCACCGCGGACCGGCAGCTCGCCGCGTGCGACTTCGCCTCGATCGGCACCAACGACCTCACCCAGTACACGATGGCGGCCGACCGCATGCTCGGCTCCCTCGCGCACCTCAACAACCCGTGGCAGCCCGCGGTGCTCGCCCTCGTCGAGGCGACCTGCACCGGCGCCGCCACGGCGGGCGGCAAGCCCGTGGGCGTGTGCGGCGAGGCGGCGGGCGACCCCGGCCTCGCGGTCGTGCTCGTGGGCCTCGGCGTGACCTCCCTGTCGATGACCCCGCGCTCCCTGCCCGCGGTCGCGAAGGTGCTCTCCACCGTGACCCTCGAGCAGGCGCAGGAGCTGGCACGGGCCGCCGTCTCCGCCCGCACCGCCGAGGAGGGCCGCGACGCGATCCGCGCGGGCCTCCCGGTGCTCGGCGAGCTGGGTCTGTGACCAGCCACTGACCGCAGGACGCGCGAAGGGCGCCCCACCGCGAGGTGGGGCGCCCTTCGTCTGTCGTGCGCGGGGCTCTCAGGCGCCCGCGTCGAGATCCGTCTCGAGCAGGTCGCCGAGGGCCTTGAGGGACTCCTCGGCGCCCTCGCCCTCGGCCCGCAGCACGACCTGGTCGCCGTTGCCGGCACCGAGGGTCATGAGCATCAGCATCGAGGCGGCGGGGACGGGGTTGCCGCCGACCTTCTCGATGGTGACCTGGGCGGGCTGCTCGCCGGCGGCCTTGGAGAAGATGGTGGCCGGACGGGCGTGGAGCCCGGAGGCGCTGGCGATGGTGACGGTGCGCTCTGCCATGGGATGGCCTTTCAGTCGGGGTGGTGGTGGCGGGTGCCTACGGGATGGGACCTTAGCGGACCCGTCCCGTCAGAGCTGAACCTTCCGGGCAGCGATCGCGTCGCGCACGGCGGGGAACAGCGGGTGGTCGGCGGCGAGGATGCCCCACGCGATGAGCGCGGGGATGTTCGGCATCACCATGTTCGACAGGGAGGTGCCGACCTTCTGCAGCGCCACGCGCGGGGAGAACCCGCGAGGCGCCTCGGCCGCTGTAGTCATGATTCGTCCTCGACTCCGGGGGCCGCGGCGCACCGAGCGGGACGCCGGGAGCCCGGGATCGGCACTGACCATGAGGGGATGGGATCGCCACAGGCTCAGGAGCAGTCTAGGACGGTCCCGCAGGTCAGCACAGGAGGACGAGGGTCCCGGAGCGAACACGCGGCGCGTGCCGCGCGGGGCGAGCGGTTGCCCGGGGAGAGGAGAGTCACCCTCGGGGAGGGGTCAGAGCTGGCCCTGCGCCTCGGTGCCCGCGGGGATCGGGGTCATGCGGGTGACCGTCGCCGGCTTCGCGACCAGGTCCTTCACGTCCGCGCGGAGGATCTCGACGACGCTCCCCGAGCCGTGGGCGTCGAGGTCCTCGACCGTCGTCCACTTCTCGATCATGGTGATCGTGCCGTCCTCGGAGTCGTGGATCGCGTAGAGCTCGCAGCCCTGCTCGCCGTGCACGGCGGCGATGCCGCGCTGCATGGCGTCGGCCAGCTCCTGCTTGCGGTCGGGCAGGGGGTAGAACACGGCGGTGACGACGACGGTCAACGGAACTCCTTCGAACCAGCGGCGGGGTCGGTCATCTCCGAGGCTACCGGCGCGCGGTGTCCGTGCCCCGCATCGTCCACCCCTCGACAGATCTATCGAGAAACGATAGATTTCTGTCGTTCATCGAGAGAAGGAGGGGTCATGAGAGCCTCCACCATCGTCATCCTGCGGATCATCCTGTGGATCTCGCTCGCGGGGAGCGCCGTCGTGCAGCTCGCCGTGATCACCTCCCCCTGGTGGGACCAGGACGCCCCCGACCGCGTCGACGGCATCACGGTCGCGCTGATCGTCCTCGCGGTGCTCGGGATCCTCGCCCTCCAGGTCGTGGCCGTGAGCATCCTGCGCCTGCTCACCCTGGTGCGGAAGGGCCGGGTGTTCTCCGCGCGCTCCTTCCGCGAGGTGGACCGGATCGTCGCCGCCGTGCTCGCGCTCGCCGCGGTGGTGCTCGGGGTGCCGATCGTCGGCGCGATCGCCAACCGCCTGCACCCGGGGGATGCGATGGCCCCCGGCATGGTGCTCGTGCTCGGCGGACTGGCCCTCGTGGTCGCAGGGGTGGCGCTGGTGATCCGGGTGCAGCGCCAGCTGCTGGTGCAGGCCACCGAGACCCTCACCCGGGCGGAGCACCTGCAGTCCGAGCTCGACGAGGTGATCTGAGTGGGCATCGTGGTGGACATCGACGTGCAGCTCGCCCGTCGGCGGATGACCGTGGGCGAGCTCGCCGAGCGGGTCGGGATCACCCCGGCCAATCTCGCGGTGCTGAAGAACGGTCGGGCGCGGGCGGTGCGCTTCACGACCCTCGCTGCGCTGTGCGAGGCGCTCGACTGCCAGGTCGGGGACCTGCTGCGGCACGAGCCCGACGGGGAATGAGAGCGGGCGCACACTCCGCCGTCCACAACGCGGTGTCGCATGTCGGCTCGGTGCCGTAGGCTCGACGAGGTCGCTCCGGCGACTGCGCCGCACCTGCGGCGGATCTCCCGTCGGCACCTTCGACGGGGGCAACGGACCACTGAAGTGGTTCACGACCGAAGGAATATCGCCATGGCAACTGGCACCGTCAACTGGTTCAACTCCGAGAAGGGCTACGGCTTCATCGCCCCCGAGGATGGCAGCGCGGACGTGTTCGCGCACTTCTCCGCCATCGTCGGCACCGGCCGTCGCGACCTGGTGGAGAACCAGCGCGTCGAGTTCGACGTGGAGCAGGGCCCCAAGGGCCTGCAGGCGTCGAACATCCGCCCCCTCTGAGACCTCCCGCCCGTCCCTGATCAGGGACCTGCGGATCGCGCCCGTCGCCCCGGCCCAGTGCCGGAGCGGCGGGCGTTCCTCATGCCCTCACCAGTCTCACCAGGCTCACCAGTCCAGGGCGTGCTCCCCGGGCCCGAGCTGCCGGTCCGTGCCCGGGAGCAGCACGCGGGCACGGGTGCCGCCCGGGACGGTGAGCCGGAGCGTGCGCGCCTCCCGGTCCACCGCCAGCGCGATCTCGCCCGCCCGCGTGCGGCGCGTCATCGTGATCCGGCCGACGGGGACGTCGGGATCCGGCGCCACCAGGAAGTTCCCCCAGCCGTCGGGTCCGCGGCGCAGCCCGGCCACGTTCTCGTGCAGCCAGGTCGCCGGGGTGCCCATGAAGTAGTGCGAACAGGATCGAGGGTCCTCCCACATCTCCATGAAGGTCGAGTTCCCGGCCTCGAGCCAGGCACGCCAGCCGGGTGCCGTGGGATTCGCGAGCACCCGCCAGGCAAGCGCCCCCTGCGCGGCCGCGGAGAGCACCGGGAGCAGGAAGCGCACGCCCAGGTGGCCGCAGTCGTGGTGGTCCCCGGCCCCCTCGATCGCCCGCACCAGGTTCTCCTGCACCGCCGCGACGTGCTCGGCGGGCACCGTGCCGAGCGCAAGGGGGAGCAGGTTCGAGGTCTGCCGGTAGCCGGTGCCGGGGCCGGTGCCTGCGGGGTCGCGGTAGAGGCCGCGCTCGGCATCGAGGAAGACCCGGTTCACGGAGTCCTCGAGCTCCTGGGCGGAGGCGCGCAGCTCCGCGCCGCCGGCGAGGTCCGCCAGCTCGAGGGCGTGGGCGAGGCGGCGCTGGGCGCTCGCGACCATCAGGGTGGCGCTGAGCCGCTTGTCCTCGGGGGCGGGGCCGGGGCTTCCGGGGGTGAGGTAGTCGCCGAGCACCCCGGAGATCAGGCCGTCGCCGTCGCGGCGGGACAGCTCGTGATCGAGATATCGCCGCGCCGCGGCCTCGTGGGTGCGGACCGCCTCGAGATCCCCGTACTCGCAGGCCAGCTCGTCGAGCAGCACCGGCATCAGGGTCGTCCACTCGGGGGCGGGGGAGAGCTCCTCATAGCCCCAGCCGGGGTTCGGCGAGATGACCGAGAGGGAGCCGTCGGCGCGCTGCGCGTCGACCTGGTCGTCGAGCCATTTGCGCAGCATGCGGTGCATGTCGAAGCTCGTGGCCATCGCCGCGAGCGCGGTCAGCGCGTCGCCGGTCCAGCCGTTCTTCTCGTGCATCGGGGTGTCGGTGGGGACGTGGTGCATGTTGTTGGCGAGCGAGGCGCGCATCGCCGCGTCGAACCGCTCGACGAGGGGCTCCGAGCTGGTCAGGGTGCTCGCCGGGGCGAGATCCGCATGGGCGAGCAGCCCCGTCACCCGCACGTCGGCGAGGTCCCCGGTGACGGCCTCGAGCTGCACGTAGCGGAAGCCCTTGTAGGAGTGCTGCGGCTCGAAGGACTCGGCGATCCCGGGGCGCAGGCGGACGTCGTCGCGCTGGAAGCGGTCGCCGCGGATGTGCTCGTTGTCGTCGTCGACCGTGCCGTCGGCCCGCAGCTTCTCCCCGTGCCGGGCGCGGAAGGCGACCGGCTCGGCGAGGGCATCGACATGCTCGGCGAGCTCGAAGCGGCACCAGCCGGCGATCACCCGTCCCAGGTCCAGCACGATCCGCTCGGGCCCCGCGGAGACGGTGCGGGGGGCGATCTCCTCGCGCACCACGACCGGCTCCTGGGCCTGGAGCTGCAGGATCGGCTCGTCGCCGTCCGCTCGTCGGCGGGAGGCGGGGCGGTCCGGCTCGACGAGCACCGGGTCCCAGGTGGCGTCGTCGTAGCCGGGCAGGCGCCAGGCGGCGGGGTCCTCCCGGGGGTCGAAGGTCTCGCCCGCGTACATCGAGTCGTGCGTCACCGGCCCGGGGGCGGTGCGCCACTCGGGCCCGGTCGCGAGGACCCGCGAGCTCCCGTCGGCGAGGTCCACGCGCAGATGCGCCCAGGCCCGCACCGGTCCCCGCCAGGGCGCCTGCTCCCAGCGCCACACGTTCTCGGTGGTGAGGGCGTGGAAGCCTCGACCCAGGTCCAGACCCAGCACGTTCTCGCCCGCCCGCAGCAGCGGGGCGATGTCGACCTCGAGGACCTGCACGCGGACCCGCGGATCGGTCAGTCCCGGATCCAGACGGGAGGCGGACGCGGGGGAGCCGTTCACCCAGGCCCGCACCGTGCCGAGCCCCGTGTACCGCCAGCGCGCGGACAGCGGCGGGGCGGGCAGGTGCAGCACGGCGCGCAGCAGCGGGTTCTGGGGGTCGTCCCCGGGGGCGGTGATCCATCGGGCATCGAGCGGATCGAGCGCTGCGGACATGGCTGCCACCTGGTTCTCTGTGCGACGTCGGCGTCGGAAGCAGTCTGTCACGCAGAGAGCGGGGCGCGGGGCGGCTCAGCTCCCCAGGTGGCCCGAGAGCAGCTCCATCCGTCGGGCGCTCTCGCCCTCCAGACCCACGATCCGTGCCTCCTTGCCGCGCTCGGCGTACTTGCCGCGGACCGCGTCGAGGGCCGCGACGCTCGAGGCGTCCCAGACGTCCGCGCCCGTGAGGTCCACGATCACCACCTCGGGGTCGCCGGCGTAGTCGAAGCGGTAGACGAGATCGTTGCTCGAGGCGAAGAACAGCTGGCCGTGGACGAGATAGCGGCGCACGTCGACCGTGCCGTCGCCGTCGAGGTCGCTCTCCCACACTGCCTCGATGCTCACCAGGTGCGCGACCCGGCGGGCGAAGGCCACGATCGCGGTGAGCACCCCGGCGATCACGCCCACGGCGAGGTTGTGGGTCGCGACGGTCGCCACGACGGTCACCACCATCACCAGGGTCTCCGAGACGGGCATGCGGCGCAGGGTCGCGGGGCGCACGCTGTGCCAGTCCACCGTGGCGACGCACACCATGATCATCACCGCGGCGAGGGCCACCATCGGCACCCGGCCCACCACGTCGCTCAGCAGCATCACCAGGACCAGCAGGAACACCCCGGCGCTGAGGGTCGAGAGCCGCGTGCGGCCCCCGCCGTCCTTCACGTTGATCATGGTCTGGCCGATCATGGCGCAGCCGCCCATGCCGCCGAAGGCCCCCGCGGCGAGGTTCGCGACGCCCTGCCCCCAGGCCTCCCGGGTCTTGTCCGAGTGCGTGTCGGTGAGGTCGTCGACGAGCTTCGCGGTGAGCAGAGATTCCATCAGGCCCACGAGCGCCATCCCCACGGCATAGGGCGCGATGATCCGCAGCGTCTCGAGGGTGAGCGGCACATCGGGGATCATCAGCGCGGGCAGCGACTCGGGCATCTCGCCCTGGTCGGCGACGTCCGGGACCTGCCATCCGGTGACCACGACCAGGACGGTGAGCACCGCGATCGTGATCAGCGGAGCGGGGATCACGGTGATCAGCCGCGGCACCACGATCAGCAGGGCGAGGGCCAGCGCGAGCAGCGGCAGCACCACCCACGGCACGTCCCCGCCGAACAGGTGGGGCAGCTGGGCCGTGAAGATCAGGATCGCGAGCGCGTTGACGAAGCCGGTCATCACCGAGCGGGGGATGAAGCGCATCAGCCGTGCGACGCCCAGCAGCGCCAGCACGATCTGCAGCACCCCCGCCAGCAGCACGGCGGCGATCAGGTGGTCCATGCCGTGCGAGGCGACGAGCGGGGCGATCACCAGCGCGGTCGCCCCCGCCGCGGCCGAGACCATGGCGGGCCGCCCGCCGACGATCGCGATGGTGATCGCCATGATCACCGCCGTGAACAGGCCCACCCGCGGATCCACCCCGGCGAGCACGGAGAAGGACACCACCTCGGGGATCATCGCGAGCGCCACCACCAGCCCGGAGAGCAGCTCGATGCGCAGCAGCCGCGGGGAGCGGAGGGCGGAGAGCATCGAGGGCGGGCTCGCCTGGGAGTGGGCGGGGGCGTCGGGGAGGACGGGGGATCGGGTCACCGGGACATGATCCCAGGCTCCGTCCCGGGGCCGCTGGCACGATGGTCCGATGGACATCCCCGGAGCGCTCGCGGCCGTGTGGCGGCGGATCCCGCCCGACGCGGCTCCCTCGCCCGGCTGGTGGCTGGTGCTCGCGCTCGTCGCGACCGCGCTCGCGGTGAGCGTGCCCCTGCTGTGGCGGCTGACCCGCCCGGCCGTGACGATCGTGCACGAGCTCGGCCACGCCGTCGTCGGCGTGCTCTGCGGTCGCCGCTTCACCGGCTTCGTGGTCAGCGCCGACATGTCCGGGCACGCGGTGACCGTCGGGCCCTCCCGCGGGTTCGGCCGGATCGCGTCGACCTGGGCGGGCTATCCGGCGCCCGCGATCCTCGGCGCGCTGCTGGTGCAGATCGCGCTCGCCGGCTGGGGGCGCACGGCGCTGTTCGCGGCACTGCTCGCGCTCGTCCTCGCCCTGGTCTTCTCCCGGTCGCTGCACACCGTGCTCGCCGTGCTCGCCACCGCAGCGGGCGTCGGCGCCCTCTGGTGGTGGGGCGGCCCGGGACCGATCGCGCTGCTCACCCTCGCCGCGGGCGCCTTCCTGCTGCTCGGTGCCTGGCGGCACCTCGGGGCGGTGATCGCCTCCGGTCGCAGCGGCGACGATCCCGCGCAGCTCTCCCGGCTCACGGCTCTGCCCGCCGGGGTGTGGTCGGCGAGCTTCGCGCTCGTCCTCGCCGCCTGCACGCTGTGGGCGGGCGCGGTGCTCGCCGGACCACTGGGCGACCTGCTCTGAGGTCGCGGGTCGCGCCTGGTCTACGCTGGGCGCTTCCGCCCGCCGACCAGAGGAGCCCCATGTCCGCGATCGCCGTCCCGGCCCGCCGTCCCGTCCTGGCCGATGCGCTGCCCGCGCACCGCACCCTGCTGACCGATGCGGGGCTGATCCTCGCCGGCGTCGTCGTGCTCGCCGCGCTCGCGCAGGTGACGATCCCGCTGCCGCTGGTGCCGATCACCGGGCAGACCCTCGGCGTGATCCTCGTGGGCGCGTCCCTCGGCTCCCGGCGCGGCGCCCTCTCGATGCTCGCCTACCTGCTCGTCGGCCTCGCGGGCGCGCCGGTCTTCGCCGAGTTCTCCGGCGGCCCGGCCATGCTGCTCGCCCCGAGCTTCGGCTTCGCGCTGGGCTTCGTGCCCGCCGCCTTCGTCGCCGGCTGGTTCGCGGAGCGGGCCTGGGACCGACGGCCGCTGCTGGCGCTGGCCGGCTTCCTCGCCGCGAGCGCGGTGCCCTTCCTGCTCGGCGTCCCGTACCTCGCGATGATCCTGCACTCGGTGATGGGCATGGAGATCACCGTCGGCTCGGTGCTCGCCGCCGGCCTGTGGCCCTTCCTGCCGGGCGGCGTGGTGAAGGCCGCGATCGCCGCGGTGCTCATCCCCGCCGCCTGGCGCGGGGTGCGGGCGCTCGACGCGCGCCGCTGACCCCGCGCCGCGGGGACCCTCAGGCTCCGGCGCCCGCGCTGAAGGGCGCCAGGTGTCGACCGATGTGCTCGGCGACCACCGCGGTGTGCTCCTCCTGATGCGCGGCGACGACCCGCAGGAAGCGGTCGTGGATCGACTCGCCGGAGGGCAGAGCGGCGTTGAGCGAGTCTCCGTAGCCGACGTGGAGGATCTGCCGGGCATCGTCCGAGCGGATCAGCTCGGTGAGGTCGACCCCCTCGAGGGTCGTGGGGGTGCGGTCCTCGTGCGCGGAGACCTGGTAGCTCGCGCGGGCCTTCACATAGGAGGCGCGGGAGATCTCCCAGATGGTGGCGAACAGCTCCGGGTCGTGGGCGGCGATGACCTCGAGGGCGCACAGGTAGCTGGTGCCGGAGGTCTTCAGGTGCACGTGGCCCTGCGTCGCCTCGACGCACAGCGGGTAGATCGAGAACTTGTCCGAGCCCGAGTGCAGCGAGATGCGGTAGCCGCCGAACTGCTCGGAGATCGCGTGATGGGCCTCGAGGTTCCGGCGCAGCTCCTCGGGATCGCCGAGGAAGTCCAGGCCCTTCTCGAAGCCGTCCACGTAGCGCGGGGCGAAGCTGAACCAGCTCGCCCCGAGGCGCTTGAGCTCGGTGGCCAGGTAGAAGTGCTCGAAGAAGGTGGTCAGCCAGGCCGTCTCGTCGACCGCGAACTCGATCTCGATCTCGTGCCGCGCGTTCTCCATGGCGTGGCGGTACAGCCGGATCGCCTCGGCGACCGCCGCCCCGTACTTCACGGCCGCGGTGATCACGTCCTGCTCGGTGACCTCGATCCGCGAGTGGCCGACGTCGAGGGTGAGGTCGGCGTAGCGGGCGAGCGTCTGCTCGAGGGTGTCCTCGAGGGCGTCCCAGGGCAGCGAGGCGGCGTCCGCCGCGGTGACGCCGCCGGTGACGTCGGCGACGTGATCGCCCGGGTCGAGCGTGAACATGACGAATCCGGCCTCGAGGCCGCGGTCGATGCCCTCGGTGGTCTTGATGTGGTCGCAGTCCGCGCCGAAGCCGCCCTCCCAGCCGGCCTCGAGCAGGCCGAAGACCGCCTCGTCCATGACGGTCCGGGCCGAGCGGCCCAGACGGTCCATCTCGCGGATCGACTGCTGGGCCAGCACCGGCATGACCCCCTGGCCGTGGGCGGCGAAGGCCGCGGCCTGCCCGGGACCGGCCAGGCCGATGCGGTCGCCGGTCCCGACCGAGGTGCGGTGGCGGCTGATCAGCTGCGGGCGCAGCACCTCGAAGGCGTCCTGCAGGGCCTTCGCGTTGGCGGTGCTGAGAGGGCCCTCGAGCAGATGGGCCTCGCCGTCGGGGCGGATCTCGCCCTCGAAGGGGGCGAGCGCGTCCGCGGCGGCGGCGCGCACGTGCAGGGAGCGGACGGCGCCGTCGTAGTGGATGTCGGCCTCGAGCGCGTCGGTGCGCAGGGTCATGGATCTCTCCGATCAGAAGGGGTCTGAGGTGGGGTCTGTGCGGGGTCGGGTCAGCGGGCCAGGTCAAGCAGGATCTTGAGGTCGGCCGTGGCGCCCTCGGCGGCCGCGCGCAGCACGGCGGGCGCCTCGGCGAGCGGGACCGTGCGGGTGCGCAGCGGGGAGACGTCCACGGCGCCGCCGGCGATCAGCTCGATCAACTCCGGGAAGACATGGCGGCTGTTGCGGGAGCCGAGCACGTCCAGCTCCTTCTTGATCAGCGCGGACTGATTGAAGGTGACCTCGCGGGTGCCGTTGCCGATGAGCACCAGCCGGGCGCCGACGGCGGCGGCCTCGATCGCGCCGAGGAAGGAGACCGGGAGGCCGGTCGCCTCGAGCACCACGTCGAAGCCGTCCCCGTCGGTGGCGCGGGCGACGAGGTCGGGGATCTCCTCCGTGCGGAGATCCGCGGTGCCCTCGGCGCCCAGGGAGGCGGCGAGCTCGAGGCGGTCCGGGAGGATGTCGGCGCTCCAGACCCGCGCCCCGTGCGTCCGCGCGGACAGCAGGGTGAGCTGGCCGATCGCCCCGGCGCCGAGGACCAGCACCCGCTCGCCCTCGCGCACCCCCGCCCGGCGCACGGCATGGTGGCCGATCGAGAAGGGCTCCACCAGCGCGAGGTCGCGGGGGTCGAGGCCGCGGGCGGCGTGGAGCCGGTCGACGGGCAGGGTGATCAGCTCCTGGAAGGCGCCGTCGCGGTGCACGCCCAGGGTCTCGTTGTGCACGCAGGCGTTGATCAGCCCTCGGCGGCACGAGGAGCAGGTGCCGTCCTGCAGGTAGGGGACGCCGGTGACCACGTCGCCCGGGGCGAAGCCGCCCGGATCTCCCTCGATGCGCACGATCTCGGCGGAGAACTCGTGGCCGGGGACGCGCGGGTAGCTCGCGAAGGGCTGCGTGCCGCGCAGGACCTGGAGGTCGGAGCCGCAGATCCCGGCGTAGAGGATGCGCAGCAGGGCCTCGCCCGCCGCCGGGACGGGGTCGGGGACCTCCTCGACCTGGACCTCGCCCGGTGCTCGCACGCGCAGCGCTCTCATGGTGCTCCTCTCGGCGCCTTCGCCCTGGGAATTCGCTTGCCGGAAACGATTGCATATCTTCGGCCTGCATGGAAGAGTCGGCCCACGCCAGATTCGCACCGGGATCATGCAACTGTTGCAGTGGGGAGGTGGGCATGTCCGTGACCCTGCGGGACGTCGCGGAGCGCGCCGACGTCTCCGTCGCGACCTGCTCCCGCGCCTTCCAGCGCCCCGAGCTCGTCGGCGAGGCCACCCGCGAGCGGATCCTCGCCGCGGCGTCGGCCCTCGGCTACCGGCCCAACCGCAGCGCCCGCGCCCTCATCACCGGGCGCACGGGCGTGTACGGCGTGATCGTGCCCGACCTCGAGAACCCCTTCTTCGCCGCCGTCCTCAAGGGGGCGCAGGCGCGGGCCCACGAGCTCGGCACCCAGCTGCTGATCACCGACGCGGGGGAGGCCCCGGAGGGCGAGCTCCCCCTGGTGCGGACCCTCGCCGCCCAGGTCGACGGGATCGTCCTCTGCTCGAGCCGGATGGACGAGACATCCCTGCGCGAGGCCGTCTCCCTCACCCCGCTGAGCCTGGTCAACCGCATCTCCCCGGACCTCTCGGGGGTCTACGCCGATCCGCTGCCCGGCATCCCCACCGCGCTCCGCCACCTGCGCCGCACCGGGCACACCCGTATCGGATACGTCGGCGGCCCGCCCGCGAGCCGCTCCGACGCGGTGCGCCGCGAGGTCATCGCCGAGCAGTGCGCCGCCGCCGGGATGGACTGGACGGACATCGGCGCCTTCACCCCCGACGTCGACGGCGGCCGCCGCGGCGCCGAGGCGGTGCTGCTCAGCGACGTCACGGCGGTGCTCGTCTACAACGACCTCATGGCCCTGGCCCTGCTTGAGCGGCTCGCGGGCTTCGGGGTCGACGTCCCCGGGGAACTCTCGGTCGTGGGCTGGGACGACATCCCCTTCTCCTCGCTGCTCCATCCCGGACTGTCCACGGTGCAGGTGCCCCGCTACGACATGGGCGTGACCGCCGTGGACCTGCTCCACGACGACGCGACGAGGCCCCGGCGCGAGGATCCCGTGCGCACCCGCATCGGCCTGCCCACCACCTTCGTGCCCCGCGGCACGACGGGACGCGCCCGCGCCGTCGACCCCGCCGGTACCCTCACCCCATGACCGCCGCCGACGCACCGCTCAGCACTCCGCTCGCCGAGCTCCCGGGCGTGGGCTCGCCCGCCTCCCGCGCCTTCGCCGAGCAGGGGCTCCGCACCCTCGGTGACCTGGCCGGGAAGGACTGGACGGCCCTCGCCGCGCTGCACGGCGTCGGCCCCGCCTCCGGCCGACGGATCCAGGCGGCGCTCGCCGCCCACGGGGAGAGCCTGCAGAACCCGCCCGCCCCGGACACCCGTCGGGCGAGCGTGACCGCGGGGAGCACCGGCGTCGGTGCGAAGGACATCAAGACCCACGCCACCACGGTGACCCCCGAGGAGTACCTGGCGACCGTGACCGGGCGCCGCCACGAGGAGGGTCTCGTGCTGCTCGAGCTGTTCCGCGCGGCGACCGGCGGCGCCGAGGCCGTGATGTGGGGCCCGAGCATGATCGGCTTCGGCGAGGTCCACTACCGCTACGCGAGCGGACGCGAGGGCGACACCTTCCACCTGGGCTTCAGCCCCCGCTCCTCCGATCTCTCGCTCTACGGGCTCACCGGCACCCCGCGCGCCGAGGAACTGCTCGCGCGACTGGGAAAGCATCGCCTCGGGAAGGCCTGTCTCTGGGTGAAGAAGCTCGAGGACGTCGACCAGGACGTGCTGCGGGAGATGGTCGAGCACGCCTGGGGGACCCCGCCCGAGGCCTGCTGACCCGGATAGCATCGTCTCCGACCCCGCCCCCTCGGAGAGGACCCCATGATCACGAGCCCCGCGACCGCCGCCCGCCCCTGGGACGAGATCCCGGCCGGGGCCGCCGACCTCCGCCTGGTGGTCAGCGACATGGACGGCACGCTCCTCACCCCCGACGGCGAGCTGCCCGCGGGATTCTGGGAGCTGATGGGGACGCTGCAGGAGCGAGGCATCGCCTTCGTCCCCGCGAGCGGCCGCCAGCTCGCGACGCTCCAGGCCATGTTCGGCCCCGATCCGGCCAGCGGCCGGGAGGGCGTGCCCAGCTACATCGCGGAGAACGGCACCCTGGTCCTGCACCAGGGCGAGGTGGTCGAGACGACGCCGGTGGGGGAGGGGACCACCGCCGAGGTCATCGAGCTCGTGCGCGCCCTGAACGCCGACGGCGCCGGGCTGGGCCTGGTGCGCTGCGGGGTCGAGGCGGCCTATGTCGAGGGCGAGGATGAGTACTTCCTCGCCGAGGCGCGCACCTACTACCACCGCCTCACCTCCGTCCCCGACCTCACCGCCGTCGAGGGGCCCACGCTCAAGCTCGCCGTCTTCGACGCGGTCGACGCCGAGGCGACCGCCCCCGCCTTCGACCGCTTCACGGCGAGCGAGCAGGTGGTCGTCTCCGGGCGGCACTGGATCGACGTCATGAGCCCGACGGTCGACAAGGGCCGCGGAGTCCGGGCCCTGCAGGCCGCGCTCGACGTGACCCCGGCCCAGACCGCCGTCTTCGGCGACTACCTCAACGACACCGGCCTCTATGCGACGGCCGACTGGTCCTTTGCGATGGCCGACGCCCACCCCGGCATCACCGAGCTCGCCCGCTACATCGCCCCCGGCAACGACGAGCGGGGCGTGCCGCGCGTGCTCGAGCACCTGCTCGGTCTCGGCCGCTGACCCCGCCCCCAGGAGAGACATGACCGAGAACGTGACGCTCGCCGTCGGCGACCCAGCCCCCGACTTCGACCTGCCCACCGCGGGCGGCGGCCGGGTGAGCCTGGCCGAGCTCCGCGGCGCCCCCGCGCTGCTGTGGTTCTACCCCGCCGCGAACACCTCCCTGTGCACCCGGCAGGCCTGCGACCTGCGCGACCACCATCGGATGTTCGCCGATGCCGGTTATCGTGTCGTCGGCATCTCCCCGGATCCGGTCCCCGAGCTGGACCGCTTCGTGGCCGAGCAGGGCCTGCCCTACACGCTCGCCGGCGACGAGAGCCACGAGACCATGGCGGCCTACGGCGCCTGGGGCGAGAAGAACATGTACGGGAAGGTCGTCGAGGGCGTGATCCGCTCGACCTTCGCCGTCGATGCCGACGGGATCCTCACCCTGGTGAAGTACCGCGTCGGCACCCCCTCGCACATCACGCTGCTGCAGAAGCGCCTCGGGCTCACGGCCGACGGGTGAGCGGCCGGGTGTGACGTGATCCGCCCGGGCTCGCTTTGGCGCACCCCGCGCCAGCCCGTATGCTGTATCGGCGTGCTGCGTGCGAGCGCAGCGCCAGGAGACGTGGCAGAGCGGCCGAATGCGCTCCCCTGCTAAGGGAGTAGGTGGTGATAAACCGCCTCGGAGGTTCAAATCCTCTCGTCTCCGCCGTAGCAGACAGCCCCCGGCAGGGTTCTCCCGCCGGGGGCTGTCTGCGTGTGTGTTTCGGGGCCGCCGGCGCTCAGCCGTCCTCCGACAGCGTGGACCACTCCGGGCCCGTGCTCTCCCGCAGCTCCGGGTCGCGGAGCACCTCGGTGCCCTCCCCGGTCAGCAGCCGGTGGGCGAGCTCCCGCAGGGAGAGACGCAGCAGCGCTCGGGCCCGCGAGTCGTCGCCCGCGGCGAGGGCCTCGAGCAGCTCGTCGTGCTTCTCGGGGAGATCGGCGCGGACCCCGAAGCCGAGCGGATCCGAGAAGGAGCCCATCCGGGTGAGAATCACGATCGTGCTCATGGCGGAGGCGAGGAAACGGTTCCGGGCGATCTCCGCGAGCTGCTGGTGGAGGTCCAGATCGGCGTTCCCCGCCTCGATGACCTCCTCGGCCGCGAGGGAGGCCGCGCTGCGGGCCGCGCACTCGCGTAGCGGGGCGAGCAGCTCGCGCACCCCGTCCTCGTCCCCGTCGGCCCGCAGCTGCGCGGCGCGATCGGCGACGATCGTGGCCGCCTGCATCTCGATGCCCAGGCGGTAGTCGATGAACTCCGACATCGTCTCGGGGTCCATGCGGGTGACGAACAGGCCGCGGCCCGGGAACTGGGTGAGTAGGCCGTCGCGCACCAGGCGCTGGCAGGCCTCGCGCAGCGAGGAGCGGGAGATGCCCATCTGCTTGGACACCTGCACCTCGGGGATCCCGTCACCGGGGCGGAGGTCGCCGTAGTAGATGGCGTTGCGCAGCTCCAGCTCGACCTGGTCGATGATCGAGGGCCGCCGCAGCGGCTGCATCATCGGCAGCTGGACCGTGTCGCGTCGCGGGGTCATCCGGTTCCTCCAACAGCTCGGGCGCGATGGCGCGGGGGCGACCTGCAGTATTCCACCGCTGCGTCCGCTCCGCGATCGGTGCGGGGGTCCCGCGATCCGCCCCCTGTACCCTGGGCCCGTTCGTCCCGCGCCGACGCGGTCGCCCTTCACTGTCGGCGGCCGTCGTTCGGCGCCGACTCCCAGGAGGCCCCGTGCCCGAATACGACGCCCTCGTCGTGCCGACGCTGACCAGCGAGTTCCCCGTCGTCGGCGACGACCCCCATATCGACGCCCCGCTCCGTGCGAGCGTGCGCCGGCTGTCCACCCTGCTGGGCCGCACTCTCGCGGACCAGCACGGCCCCGAGCTGCTCGAGCTCGTGGAGCAGGTGCGCCAGCTGACCAAGTCCGCGAAGTCCGAGGACACCACCGCGAGCGCCCGCGACGTGCAGGCCCGCCTCGCGGAGCTGCCCCTCGAGCAGGCCACCGCCCTCACCCGCGCCTTCACCCAGTACTTCCTGCTGGCCAATGCGGCCGAGCAGGTCTACCGGGTGCGCGCGCTGCAGGAGCGGCCCGCCGCCGAGTCGTGGGTGCCGCGCGCCGTCGAGGGCGTCGTGGAGAAGGTCGGGGCCGACGGGCTGCAGAAGGCCGTCGACTCGCTGGACGTGCGCCTCGTGTTCACGGCGCACCCCACCGAGGCCAGCCGCCGCGCCGTGCTGACCAAGCTGCGCCGCATCTCCGACCTCCTCGCCACCGAGACCGAGGAGGGGACGGTCGAGCGCCGCCGCCAGGACCACCTGCTGTCCGAGGCGATCGAGGCGCTGTGGCTGACCGACGAGCTGCGGCGCACCCGCCCCACCCCGCAGGACGAGGCGCGCAACGCTCTCTACTACCTGCGCCAGCTCTACCTGCACACGATGCCCGGCTTCCTCGACGACCTGCGCGAGGAGCTGCGGGCCAAGGGCGCCGACCTCACCGAGCGCCAGGTGCCGCTGCGCTTCGGCTCGTGGATCGGCGGCGACCGCGACGGCAACCCCTTCGTCACCGCCGAGGTGACGCGCGAGGTGCTGCAGCTGCAGTCCGAGGCCGCGATCGACATCGCCATCGAGATGGTCGGGGAGCTGATCGCGGACCTGTCGATCTCCAGCGCCCTGGCCGGCGAGGACGAGGAGCTGCGCGGGTCCATCGCCGCGGACCTCGCTTTCGAATCCGAGGTCGACCAGACCCAGCAGGAGCTCTTCGACCAGGAGCCCTACCGCCTCAAGCTCGGCACCATGCGCGCCAAGCTCCGCGCCACCCGGGATCGGGTGCGCAGCGGCGAGGCGCACGTGCCCGGGCAGGACTACCGCGACGGCGAGGAGCTGCTCGGCGACTTCGACGTGCTGCGCGAGTCGCTGCGCCGCCACGGCGCTCATCGGGTCGCCGACGGGGCGGTCGCCATCGCCCAGCAGGTGCTCGCCGGCTCCGGGCTGAACCTCGCGACGCTCGACATCCGCGAGCACTCCGAGAAGCACCACCACGTGCTCGCGCGGCTCTTCGACCGTGTCGGCGAGCTGGACCGCCCGTACGACGAGCTCAGCCGCGCCGAGCGCAGCGAGGTGCTCGGTGCCGAGCTGGCGAGCCGTCGGCCGCTGGTCGGCACCTCGATCAGCGAGGACCCCTCGATCCTCGACGACGCCACCCGCACCACCTATCGGGTGTTCGGCGAGATCCGCGACGCCCACCGCCGCTACGGACGCAGCGTCATCGAGACGTACATCATCTCGATGACCCACGGCGCCGACGACGTCCTCGCCGCCGCGCTCCTCGCCCGCGAGGCGGGCCTGGTCACCCTCGCCGGCGGTCCCGGCGCGGAGGAGAACCGGGCCGACATCGGCTTCGTCCCGCTGCTCGAGGAGGTCGCCGAGCTGCGCCACGCCGACGAGATCCTCGAGGCGCTGTTCTCCGACCCCTCCTACCGGGAGATCGTGCGCCTGCGCGGCAACCGCCAGGAGGTCATGCTCGGCTACTCCGACGGCAACAAGGACGCCGGCGTCATCACCAGCCAGTGGGAGATCCACCAGGGCCAGCGCCGGCTGCGCGACGTCGCGGCCCGCCACGGCGTGACCCTGCGGCTGTTCCACGGCCGCGGCGGCTCCGTGGGCCGCGGCGGCGGCCCCACCTACGACGCGATCCTCGCGCAGCCCTACGGCGTGCTCGAGGGCGAGATCAAGTTCACCGAGCAGGGCGAGGTCATCTCCGACAAGTACATGCTCCCCACGCTCGCGCGGGAGAACCTGGACCTGTCGCTCTCGGCCGTCATCGAGGGCTCCGCGCTGCACACCGCGCCGCGCACCAGCCCCGAGCAGCTCGAGCGCTTCGGCAGCGTGATGGAGACGGTCTCGGATGCGGCCTTCGCCCGCTACCGCACCCTCGCCGACGATCCCGACCTGCCCGAGTACTTCGTGACCTCGACCCCCGTCGAGCAGCTCGGCGACCTCAACATCGGTTCGCGGCCCTCGAAGCGCGCCACCTCGGACAAGGGCCTCGACGGCCTGCGCGCCATCCCGTGGGTGTTCGGCTGGACCCAGTCGCGCCAGATCGTGCCCGGCTGGTTCGGTGCGGGCTCCGGTCTGAAGGCAGCGCGCGAGGCCGGCCTCGAGCCGGACCTCCACGAGATGCTCAAGCACTGGCACTTCTTCCGCAGCCTCATCAGCAACGTGGAGATGCAGCTGGCGAAGACCGACCTGCAGATCGCCGCGCACTACGTGCACTCCCTCGTGCCCGAGCGACTGTGGCCGCTGTTCGACCGCATCAAGGAGGAGTACGAGCTCTCGGTCGCGGAGATCGAGCGGCTTACGGGCGTGCTCGAGCTGCTCGACGGGCAGCCGGTCCTCAAGCGCACCCTCGCCGTGCGCGACCGCTACCTCGACCCGATCTCCTACATGCAGGTCGCGATGCTGCAGCGCGTGCGCGCCGCCGCGGCGGCCGGCGAGGAGCCCGACCCCGAGCTGCAGCGGGCCCTGCTCACCACCATCAACGGCGTGGCCGCCGGCCTCAAGAACACCGGCTGACCCGCCCGCAGGAGAGCCTCCCCACCCCGCCCCGGCGCGGTTACCGGCGGGGGGGGGGGGGGGGGGGGGGGGGGGGGGGGGGGGAAGAACTGTCCCAACGCGAAC
>NZ_JAZDCH010000027.1:0-91610 GCF_036311905.1 Brachybacterium sp. J153
TCGTGGGAAGGAGCCCGTCAAGGAAACCCTCCCCCCCCACACCCCGCTACCAATAACCCGAAAAGCGGGCGCGGGACGGGCAGGCCCGGCCGTCAGCGTCCGGTGCCGTCGACGGCGAACTCGTCGATGCGGGCCAGCTCCTCCGAGGTGAAGGAGAGGTTGTCGAGAGTCTGGATGTTCTGCTCGAGCTGATGCACTGAGGAGGCGCCCACGAGGGCGGTCGCGACCTGCGGGTGGCGCAGGGCCCAGGCAAGGGCGAGCTGGGCGAGGCTCTGCCCGCGCTGGTGCGCGATCTCGGAGAGGCCCCGCACACGCGCCTGGTAATCGGGGTCCTTGACCTGGCGCTCGCTGAGGGAGCCGGAGGAGCCGCCGGCCCGCGATCCCTGCGGCACCCCGGACATGTAGCGGTTGGTGAGCAGGCCCTGCTGCAGCGGCGAGAACACCGCGAGCCCCACACCCAGATCCTCGACCGTCTCGAGCAGGCCGTTCTCCACGTGCCGGTTGAACATCGAGTAGGAGGGCTGGTGGAGCAGCAGCGGAGTGCCCATCTCGCCGAGCAGCCGGGCGGCCTCGCGGGTCCGCTCGGGGGAGTAGTTGGACACGCCCACGTACAGCGCGCGCCCGCTGACGACGGCCTGGTGCAGCGCCCCCATCGTCTCCTCGAGCGGGGTCTCCGGGTCCTCGCGGTGGTGGTAGAAGACGTCCACGTAGTCCAGACCCATCCGCTCGAGGGACTGGTCGAGCGAGCTCAGCAGGTACTTGCGCGAGCCGCCGTCCCCGTAGGGACCCTCCCACATGCGGTAGCCCGCCTTCGTGGAGACGACCAGCTGGTCGCGGTGACGGGAGAAGTCCTGGGCGAGGATGCGCCCGACGTGCGTCTCGGCGCTGCCCGGGGGCGGACCGTAGTTGTTGGCGAGGTCCAGGTGGGTGATGCCGAGGTCGACGGCGCGACGCACGATATCGCGGAGGGTGCGCGGATCGCGGTCCTCGCCGAAGTTCTGCCACAGGCCGAGGGAGATCGGGGACAGGCGCAGGCCGGAGCGGCCCGCGCGACGATAGGGGGTGTGCTCGTGCCGGTACTGGGCGGGGACGTAGGCCTCGTTGCTCATGCGTCCAGCATAGAGGGCCATCGCAGGTCAGCGCGGGGACTGTCGTCCGTCAGAGGAGCGGGCGGACCATCACGCGCATGCCCAGTCCGGGCACCTTGAGGTCCGCGGCGTTCCCCGCGAAAGGCACCGGGCGGCCGACGTCGGCGAAGCCGCAGCGCGCGTACCAGGCGGCGAGCTCCGGCCGGGAGTCCAGGACGCGCAGGTCCAGGATCTCCAGCCCCTGCGCCGCGCGACGGCGGGCCTGCTCCTCGAGCAGCGCCCGGCCGATCCCGCCGCCCTGGACGTCGGGGTCCACGGCGAAGAGCCCCAGCTCCGCGCCCCGCCCGTCCTCGTGCAGGGCGGTGTAGCAGCAGCCCACCACGGCGCCGTCGCGCTCCGCGACCAGCAGCAGATGGACCTGGTCGGTGATCGCCTCGCGGATCTCGTCGGCGTCGGCGCGGGCCCCGGCGACCAGATGCGCCTCGGTCGTCCAGCCGCCCTCGGCGCGGTAGGCGCGGTGCACGATGTCGAGAAGGATCCCGAGGTCCGCCGGGCCCGCCTCGCGCAGGGTCACCGCGCCGTGACGCGTCGGCGTCACAGGACGCCCGCCGTCCGCAGCCCCTCGAGCAGGCCGTGCCCGTCGGGCGCCTGCACGTCGGTCGGGGAGTCCGTGTCGTGGGAGCGGGCCGCGAGCGGACGCAGGGTGCCGTGGGCGAGCAGCTGCTCGGACTCGGTGAGCTGGCGGATGACGATCGCCTCGACGCTGTCGGGATGGTCCGCGGCGAACTGCGCGTAGATCGACGGGTCGTGCTGACCGTCATCGCCGATCAGCAGCCAGCGCACGCCGGGGAAGGACTCCGCGAGCTGGGCGAGGGAGCGGTGCTTGTGCTCCGGGCCGGAGCGGAAGAAGCCGGTGTTGGTGGGCCCCCAGTCGGTCAGCAGCAGCGGGCCGTCGGGGTACCCGTTCTTGTACAGGAAGCGCTTCAGCACCGGGAAGACGTTCCAGGCGCCGGTGGACAGATAGACCACGGGCAGCGCCGGATAGCGGTGGGCGAGCCGCTGGTACAGCATCGGCATCCCCGGGACGACCTGCCGGGAGGACTGGTGCACCACGAAGGCGTTCCAGAAGGCGAGCAGCGGACGCGGCAGCCAGGTCACCATGACGGTGTCGTCGATGTCGCTGACCAGGCCGATCTTCGCGTCCGAGGGGAAGACCGACACCTCGGCCGTGACCTCGTTGCCGGGCACGGTCCACAGCACGGCCTGGTGGGTGCCGGGCTCGAGGCGTACCTCGAGGCGGGCATCGACGATCCCGGAGCGATCCGCCCGCACCGACACCTCGTGGTCGCCCAGGCGGATGTGCACCGTGCGATGCGGCGCGACCTGCCCCGCGAAGTTCCGCCAGCCCCGCACCGCCATCGTGCGCATGTCATGCACGGGCTTGTCGTGGAAGTCCGCCGGGGTGCCGGGCGAGGCGTACAGCACCTTCGCCAGCACCCGCACCTGCTCGGTCGAGCCGTAGCCGTGGAAGGGCTGTAGGCGCAGGTCCCATCCGAGCCGGCGCAGCGCGGTGCCGACGGTGACGTTCTTGACGTCCTCGAGACGGGACGCCCAGTGCGGTCGATCGGAGGCGCCGCGCGCCGACAGGGCGCGCAGCAGCGCCCGGGGGGAGGGCGTGCGGGAGGTCACGGGCGCGGGCCGGTCAGAGACCGCGCGCCATCTTCAGCCAGGCGCCGTCCTGGTCGTCCTCGACGATCTCCCAGCGATCGCCCGTGTCCTCGAAGCCGAGGGCGGTGTACAGCGACTGCGCGACGGTGTTGGTCGGGCCGACGTACAGCGTCACCGTGTCGGCGCCGTCCTCCTTGGCCCAGCTGAACACGGCCTCGGCGAGGCGCTGCGCGAGGCCGCTCTTGCGGGAGCTCGGCGTGACCCACATGGCCTGCAGCTCGCGCTCGTTCTCAGGGGAGTCGCCCTCGTGGCGCACGGCCACGACCGCGAGCGGCTGCCCGTCGTCGACCGCGAGGAACCAGGCGGCGTCCTGCACGCGCTGGCGCCACACGGAATCCTCGTAGGTGGACTCCTTCTCCCAGCTCTGCCCGAAGGCGGCGGGGTCGGTGCTGAGCGAGCGGAGACGGATCTCGCGCACGAGCGACCAGTCGTCCTCCTGGGCGCGGATGATGTCGGCCATGGCTGTCCTCCTGAGCCGTCCTGGGATCGTCACGGGCGAGTGCCCTGGTGTTCATGCCGCGGCGCGTACGCCTCCGCGGCGCGACGGCGCCGGGTGCACGTTCCCCAGCATTGTAGGGGGCATCACGATTCGGTGCTCGCCACGTCCCGGCGCTTGACACAATGGTGCGCATGTCGAAGCTGCGAGTCCTCACCGTGTGCACCGGGAACGTGTGCCGCTCCCCGGCCGCGGCGGTCATGCTGCGCCAGGCGATCGCGGAGGCGGGTCTCGCGGACCGGGTCGAGGTCGGCTCGGCGGGCACCAGCTGGGAGGCCGAGGGCATGCCCATGGACGAGCGCACCGAGCTCTCCCTCGAACGCGCCGGCTACGCGCGGCCCTTCGAGCACACCGCGAGCACGATCCACCTGCACGCGCTCATCCAGTGGGACCTCGTGCTGCCCATGACCGCGGAGCACGCCCAGACGCTGCGGCGCATGGCCGAGCAGGCGCCGAGCGACGGGGCCGCGCCCGAGATCGTGATGTGGCGACGCTTCGACCCGAAGGCCCCGAAGGGCGCCCCCGAGACGGAAATCGCGGTGGAGGACCCCTGGTACGAGGGGCAGGCCGCCTTCGACCGCACGATCCGGCACATGCGGCGCAGTCTGCCGGGCATCATCGAGCATCTGCGGGAGCGGCTCGGCTGACGGTTGGGACGCGGGCGGGCGTCAGCCTTCGCGGCCGCGCGAGCGCAGGCTCGAGACCTGCCGGCCACGCCAGGTGGCGCCGATGAAGCCGGCGGCGGTGAGGAAGCCGATGCCCAGCGCGGCGATCAGCACCTGACGCAGGCGGCCGAACGGGGAGTTCGAGTTCTCGGTGAACGCGCCCAGCAGCTGCACGATCGGACCACCGCCCTGGTCGGTGGAGGCCGACGCCGAGGCCGGGGCCGCGGGATCCTCGTCCTGCACCACGACGATCTCCTCGGACTCCTCCGAGGTCTGGTCCGTCGCCCGGGCCGATCCGTCCCCGGAGGTGCTCGAGGGCGCCTCGACGGGGGGCGCGACGGACTGGTCCTCCGGCTCCGGCGAGTCCTCGGGCTGCTCCGCGGCGGGGGCGGCGTCGGACTCCGCCTCCTCCTCCGTCTCCGGGGGCGGCGAGGGCTGCAGCTCGGCATCCGGGTCGGTCGTCTCCGGCTCCTCTGTCACCGGATCCGTCTCCTGATCCGTCTCCGGAGCGGACGGCGTGGGCTCGTCCGTCGGCGTCGCGGTGGGCTCCTCGGTGGGAGCGGTAGTGTTCGGGGGAGTGCTCGTGGGCGTTTCCTCCGTGGGCTCCGCCGTCGGCTCCTCCGTGGGCGTCTCCTCGGTGGGCGTAGCCTCGGCCCCTTCCCCGTCGTCGGGGGGCGTCGCGGACTCCGAGGGGAGAAGCGTCTGGGGCGGGGTGGGACTGCTCGGGACGGACGGGGAGAGTTCCTCATCCGTCGTCGGGACCGGCTCCGACGTCTCGGCCGGCGTCGGCTCGGCGGTCTCCGTCGACGTCCCCTCCGTCGTCGTCTCGTCCGGCGTCGGCTCGGCGGTCTCCGTCGACGTTTCCTCCGGCGTCGGCTCGGCGGTCTCCGTCGACGTCCCCTCCGTCGTCGTATCGTCCGGCGTCGCCTCGGCCTCGGTCACGACCGCGCCCTCGTCGGCGCACTGGGCGGCCTCGCCCGAGCGCGCGGACTCGGGGGTGGGGTCGGAGCCGTCGTCGCAGGCGGCGGAGGTCGTCGGGCGATCGGGGCCGGAGCCCGGATCGGCGAGACCCGGGGCGGCCGCGGCGGGCACGGCGAGGACCAGGGCGGCGGATCCGGCGCACAGGCGCGCGCGAAGTCCCTGCATGGTGGATCCCCCCTTCCCTGATCGCAGATCTGAGCTGCGTGCGGCGATGTCCCGGTGGGCCCGACGGAGCATATTACCGTACGGATCCTTTACCTCCGGTAAGCATCGTCCTCAGGAATCCCGAGGGGCGCAACCCCGATGTGGACGCCGCCACCCCGGTGTGAGGGAAGAGATCTTGACGCCCCCTTGACCGTTCCTTGACGCAAGGGGGTCCGCGTCACTCCGCGAGAACGCCGTCGACCAGCTCCTTCGCCGACTCCAGCACCTGGGCCACATGCTCCTCGCCGCGGAAGGACTCGGCGTAGATCTTGTAGATGTCCTCGGTGCCGGAGGGTCGGGCCGCGAACCAGGCCGACTCGGTGGAGACCTTGAGCCCGCCGATCGACCCGCCGGCGGGGGCCTCGGTGATCGCCGAGGTGATCGACTCGCCCGCGAGCTCGGTCGCGGTGACCTGCTCGGGGCTGAGTGCGGCAAGCTTCGCCTTCTGGGTGCGATCCGCGGGGGCGTCGATCCGGGAGTAGGCGCTCGCGCCGAAGCGCTCGACCAGCTCGCCGTGGAGCACGCTCGGGGAACGGCCCGTGACCGCGAGCATCTCCGAGGCGAGCAGGGCGAGGATGATGCCGTCCTTGTCGGTCGTCCACACCGAGCCGTCGCGGCGCAGGAAGGACGCGCCCGCGCTCTCCTCCCCGCCGAAGCCGACCGAGGAGTCGATCAGGCCCGGGACGAACCACTTGAAGCCGACCGGCACCTCGAAGAGCTCCCGGCCGAGCGACTCGGCGACCCGGTCGATCAGTCGCGAGGAGACCAGGGTCTTGCCGACCTTCGCGGCGGCGGGCCACTCGGGGCGGTTGCCGAACAGGTAGTGGATCGCGGTCGCCAGGTAGTGGTTGGGGTTCATCAGCCCGGCGTCCGGGGTGACGATGCCGTGGCGGTCCGAGTCCGCGTCGTTGCCGGTCGCGATGTCGTACTGATCGCGCTTCTCGAGCAGCGAGGCCATCGCCCACGGGCTCGAGCAGTCCATGCGGATCTTGCCGTCCTTGTCCAGGGTCATGAACGCCCACTGGGGGTCGACCTTGGGGTTGACGACGGTGAGGTCGAGGTCGTGCATCTCGCTGATCTCGGCCCAGTAGTCCACCGCCGCGCCGCCCAGCGGGTCCGCGCCGATCCGCACCCCGGCGCGGCGGATCGCGTCGAGGTCCACGACCGACGGCAGATCCTCGACATAGGTGTGCAGGTAGTCGTAGCGACCCGCCTCCTGGAGCGCCTTCTGGCGCCCCGCCCGTCGGACCTCGCGCAGGCCGCCGCGCAGCAGCGCGTTGGCGCGATCGGCGATCCAGCCCGTCGCGTCGGACCCGGCGGGGCCGCCGTGGGGCGGGTTGTACTTGAAGCCGCCGTCGCGCGGCGGGTTGTGGCTGGGGGTGACGACGACGCCGTCGGCCCGGCCCGGATCCTCCGCCGACCGCCCGCGGTTGTGGACCAGGATCGCGTGGGAGACCGCGGGGGTGGGGGTGTAGCCGTCGCGGGCGTCGACCAGGACGGAGACCTCGTTGCCCGCGAGGACCTCGAGCGCCGTGTCGAAAGCCGGGCGGGAGAGGGCGTGGGTGTCGCGGCCGATGAACAGGGGCCCGCGGATGCCCTGCGCCGCCCGGTACTCCACGATCGCCTGCGTGGTCGCGGCGATGTGGTCCTCGGTGAAGCGGGTGTCGAGGGAGGAGCCGCGGTGCCCGGAGGTCCCGAAGGACACCGCCTGGTCCGGGTCGTCCGCATCGGGGTGGCGATCGTAGTAGGCGTCGAGCAGGGCGTCGACGTCGACGAGATCCTCGGGAAGAGCCTTCTGTCCGGCGCGGGGGTGCATCATCACCACTCCATCCTCATTGGGGGTCGCAGCGCCACTGTAGGTCAGGAGCGGGGATCGCGACGCCGACGGGCCGGAGGACGGGACGCGCCGATCAGCTGCGGCGGCTGCGCACCAGCAGGACGATGCCGACGATGGTCAGCACCAGCCCGACGAGGCCCGCGACGACCCCGATGATCGGGCCCACGAGCATCGGCACCGCGACGCCGAAGACGCCGATGGGGCCGAGGTAGACGGCGCCCTCCGTGCCCGTGCAGCTGAGGGTCGCGGTGGTCTCCTCGACCGCGACCACGCCGAAGCGCTGCTCGTAGACGGTCCCGTCGGCGAGCTGGACCTCGCCCGAGGACGGGGCCTGCGAGATCGCCCCCGGGGTCGCGGACTCGGCCGTGCACTCCGCCGTCGCGACATCCGCCGCGGGCACGTAGACCATCACCATCTGGCCCGAGCCGAGCTCGACGTCCGTGCCGGAGGCCTCGATCGGGATCGGCTGGCCGCCGATGTCGTCGACCACGGCGCCGACGCCCCAGAGCAGCCCGCCGATCGTCGCGATCGGGGCGACCACCACGAGCAGCACCAGCCCGATGATCAGCGGCCACAGTCCGCGGCGACGGCGCGGGGCACCGGGTGCGGACGGGCCCGGCGCGGAGGCGGGCAGCGGGCCGGTCACCGGTCCGACGGCCGGGGTCCACCCGTCGGGGGCAGCGGGACCGGGGGTGCCGGAGGGCGCGGAGGCCGAGTGGAAGGACGGCGCGGAGGCCGACGGGCCGGGCTGCGCGGGGCCGGGCAGGCCGTAGGACGGCCGCCGGCGATCGTTCGGCGGCGTGGACTCGGCGTCGGACATCGGGCCTCCTTCGGGCAACGGGCGCGACCAGCCTACCGGCCGTCTCTGCAGCCCGCGCTCAGGCCGGGAGCTCAGACCAGGGGCAGCTCGCGCAGGACCGCGGCGATCGATCCTGCGATCACCGCCGTCGCGATCGGGGTCACCACCCAGATGCCCACCATGGTCCGGGCGACGTTCCAGCGCACCTGCCGCGGCCCCATCGCCACGCCGGCCCCGATCACGCTCGAGGCGAGGCTGTGCGAGGAGGACATGGGGAACTCGAGCCCGATCGCACCGAGCCCCATCAGCCCTGCCGAGGTGGACTCCGCGGCGAGCCCCTGGGAGGCGGAGAGGTCCGTGAGGCGACGGCCGATGGTGCGGATGATCCGGTGCCCGCCCATGAAGGTCCCCGCCGCCATCGCGAGGGCGATCAGCAGCATCAGCGCGAGCGAGGCGCCCGTCGGCAGACCGAGGGGGATCACGGCGATCGCGACGACGGCGAGCGGGATGCGCGAGTCGGCGATGCCGTGCCCGGTCGCAACGAGCCCCGCCGTCACGGTCTGCGCGAAGCGCACGTGGTCGATCCGGACCCGCTGGGTGCGGATCAGGGCGAGCAGGGCCTGCATCACCGCGAAGGAGATCCCGATCGCCAGCAGCGGCCCCACCACGGAGATCGCGAGGATCGTCGCGAACCGCCCCCAGGGGGCGGACGATCCGGCGATGAGCGAGACCCCGAGCACCCCGCCGAAGAACGAGTGCCAGGTGGAGGAGGGCATGCCCATCCACCAGGTGAGGACCTCCCAGGCGAGGGTCGCCGTGATGATCGCCAGCAGACAGAGGGCGAGCACGTCCGGGGCGTCCACCAGCTGCGCGGCGAGCGGCTCGAGGCCGAGCAGGTGCAGCGCCCAGGGCAGCGACAGGCCGATCATCGCCATGCCCAGCAGGGCGCCCAGCAGGTTGAGGATCGCGGCCATGCCGAGCGCGGTGGACTCCCGCAGCGAGCGGGTGGTGATCGCGGTGGAGACGGCGTTCGAGGCGTCGTGGAAGCCGTTGTAGTAGGCCATCACGAGAGCCAGCAGCACCACCAGGCTCAGCAGGAGGGGACTCACTCAGGAGTCCTTCACGCGCAACAGGTCGACGATGCGCGCCGTCTGCTCCTGCAGCTCGAGGGTGCGCCGGACGGAGTGGGCGACGTCGTGGAGGGGGAGCACCTCGCCCACCGCGCCGCCGCGCCGGTACAGCTCCGCGAGGGCCTGGCGCACTAGGCGATCGCCCTGGCGCTTGAGCTTGCGGGTCTGCGGGTAGTAGTCGCCCATCTCGCTCATCGCGCTCAGCTTCCACGAGGCGGAGACGGTCAGCTCGGCCGCCCGCTCGATGCCGGTGGCGGCTTCCAGCAGCGGCGTGGGGAGGGTGCCGACGCGGGTCCCGGCGAGCAGCTCGCCGGTGTGCTCCATCGCGTCGAGGGTGTCGGCCATGGTGAGCGCGAGGTCGTACAGCAGCTCGGCCTCATAGGGGGTGACCAGGGATTCCGCGAGGCGCTGGGCGATGCGCCGGGTGAGCTCCTCGGCGCGCGTGGACTGGTCGTGCAGGCGCGGCGCGATGCGCACGCGATCGCGGTGCCCCTGGCCGATGAGCTTCGAGTGGGTGTCCGCGGACTGGACCAGCAGCTCGGTTAGCTCGCCGAAGAGGTCGTACATCGGGCGCTCGATCCGCCGCGCGAAGAACGCCACCGATCCTCGTCCCTCCTCGCGCCCGTGGCGCTCTCACGGCCCTGACGGGCGGTCCTGACGGATGGTGAAGCTGAGGCGCCGGACCGGGATGCGCCTGTCGGCGCGAAGGCCGCTCGAAGCGGCAAATGTTGGAGCCCGGGGCAACCGCGGCCCGGCGCCCGGCCATCGTAGGGCACTTAGGCCCCCGGCGCAGGGTCGCAGGTCGCGGGGAATGACGAGCGCCACGCCGCGGCCGGCTCACTCCAGGTGGCCGGCCTCCGCCTGGCGTCCCGCGGCCGTCAGCTCCTCGCCGGTGGAGAGCAGGCGCTCGGCCTGCCGCGTGCGCCGGTCGTCGGGGTCCTCGTCGGCCAGCTGGGCGGTGCCGTGGGCGACCAGCGTCGCGACCGCCCCGGCGCGGCGCAGCGCGAGCCCCAGGTCGCCGGTGAACGCTCCGCGCAGGATGTCGTCCATCGTCCGCTGCACCTGCTCCACGTCCGGGGGCTCGGCGAAGCCCGAGAGATAGCGCAGCCCGGGGATCGTGCGGGAGCCTGCCCGGTACCGGCGCACCACGTCCTCGCCACTCTGGCGCACCCAGGTGTGCAGCACGTAGAGCCGCCACAGGGCGCCCGGCAGGGAGGTGGCGGGCGATCCCGACCAGAGGGCGGCGAGATCCGAGAGGCCGTCCTCGGCGGCCAGACGCAGCACCCGCTCCACCACCTCCGGGTCGGAGCTGTGGAACACGCCGTCGAGCAGGGCGGCCGCGGAGTCGTGGGCGAGATCCGTCGACGCCGCCGGATCGGGCTCGCCGGGGATCGCCTCGGCCGTGGAGGCGAACAGCGGGGCGGGGCGGCGGAAGCGGGGCGAGGAACTGGATCCGGGGGAGGACATGCCCCGCACTGTACGACTCCGTCGGACGCCTGCGGCTCCCGGCCGCTGTGCGTACGCTGGGAGCATGACCATCCCCCGGCAGATCGGCCCCGAGACGGGCCCGCGCACGGCACTGCCCGACTACTCGCGCAGCAGTGCGACCGTCGAGCGGATGGTCGCGCAGCTCGACGGGCCCCGCCGCCGCACCGGGGGAGGCAACGGGCAGGTGCGGGCGCTGCTGCCCGCCGCGGCCACGCGCGACACGCTGCTGCGGGGCGCCGTCGGGGTGCTCGCCCTCGGTGTCGCCCTCGCGGCGCTGATCGGGGTGATCGCCGTCTGGCTGACCGTGCCGGAGGGGCACTCCCCGGACATCGGCCGGCTCCTTCTCATGCTCACCCTCGCGCTGCTCGCCCTGATCGTGGGCCTGCTCGGACTGCGCTTCGCCTGGGTGGCGCTCGCGACCGCCCGCGCCCGCGTCGAGATCGGCGAGGACTCCCTGCTCGTGGTCGGTGCGCTGCGCTCCCGGCGCGTGCCCTGGGACGAGATCCTCGCGATCGAGTCCCGGGTGGTGCATCCGGTGCACTGGCTCACCGCGGCGCTGCGCCTGCGCGACGGCTCGCGCGTGCTCATGCCCGCCTTCGACCGGCACATCTGGTCCTACTCCCGGCCGACGGGGGAGGACGTCCGGGGACTCCGCCGGGAGCTGCACGAGCGGGAGCTCGCCCGGCACCCCCGCCGCTGAGGCGACCCGACACCATCCCCGGAAGGAGCGCCCGTGGAAGCGCTGATGATGACCCTCGGCTCCGGCTGGGTGAGCGGGATCCGTCCCTACTTCATGATCTTCCTGCTCGGCCTGTCCGGGCGGCTGTTCGACCTGGAGCAGGTGCCGGGCGTCCTGCAGCGCACCGATCTGCTGGTGATCACCGGGATCCTGCTGGTGGTCGATCTCGCGGCGGACAAGATCGCCTTCCTCGACTCCTTCTGGGACCAGCTGCACACCGTGGTCCGGCCGATCGCGGGCGGCGCGATCGGCTTCCTGCTCGGCGGCGAGACGGACACCACCACCGCGATCGTCATGGCCGTGCTGGGCGCGGCCACGGCCTTCGGGGCGCACTCGGCGAAGGCCACCGCTCGGGCGGTCGTCAACGTCTCCCCGGAGCCGGTCAGCAATGCGCTGGTCTCCACCGGCGAGGACGTCGCCGCGGTGGTGATGGGTCTGCTCACGATCCTGCTGCCCGCGCTCGCGGCGCTGCTGGCCCTCGTGCTCCTCGGGCTCGGCATCTGGCTGATCGTGCGGCTGCGCCGCGCCTACCGGGGCCTGCGCGACCGGCTGCGCGCCTCCCGCGCCGACCGCGCGCGCCCCTAAGGCGCGGCGAACACACCGCTCAGCGGGCGGGCGCCGCGCTCGTGCCCTCGTCCCACAGCGCCGCGACCGCCGCGGCGACCTTGTCGCGCGGCAGGTCGGAGACGCTCAGGACCCCCTCCTCGTCCAGCGGCAGGTGCCCGAGCCGCCAGGCGCCGCTCGGCTCGACGTGCATCATCATCGGCACCTGGTCCGACGGGTCCGCGAGGTCGGTGCGGCGCAGCGAGACGGTGCGCTCGGCCCCGTCCTCGAGGAAGGCGTTGACGATGTCGGCGATCGAGTCCGGGACGACCGCCGGGTCCGGCAGGGCGGTGACCTGGAAGGAGTCCAGCTCGTCCTGGGTGAGCATGAGGACCGCGCGGTCCGCCTTGACGACGAAGGCCATCCGCATCGCGGGGCCCTCCGAGAGCGCGATCCCGAGCCAGCGGTCCGCGGAGGTCAGGGCGGTCGCCACGATCTGGCCCTCCTCGCCGAGCGCCCACTGCCCCTCGCCGGAGCGCTCGACCTTGCCGCGGGCGCGCAGCCCCGAGGACACCGCCGCCGTGACGAACTCCCTCGCCTCCTCGGGGGCGGAGCGCAGCCCGATCTGCTCCCGCGTGATGCGCCCGTTCTCGGTGTCGCGTAGCCCGAGCATGAAGTCGATCTCGTAGGCGGTGTAGACCACCACCGGATCCTGGTCCTGCTCGTGGCGCGCGGTCGTGCTGGTCTCGCTCATCGATCCCCCTGAACTCGTGGTGTCTTCCCGGAAAGCATGGCAGAGGCGGCGGCGTCGGTCACCTCCGCGCCGATATCCTCCTCGGATGGACAGCTCGCGGCAGGACGCCCATGACCTCGGCGGGGACAGCGCCCGCGCGGTGTACCGGGACCTGCTGCGCTTCGGGCCCCGCTCCCGCAGCGGCCTCTCCGCGCGCCTCGGCCTCTCGGCGCCGACCGTCACCCGAGTCACGCGCGACCTGCTCGAGGGCGGGCACCTGCACCCGCTGGACACGGTGCCGCTCGCCAAGGGGCGTCCGCAGGAGCCGCTCGACATCGAGGAGAACCTCGGGCCCCGCTTCGTGGGGGTCAAAGCGACGGCCGACGAGATCCACGCCGTGGTCACCACCGTGCGCGGCAACCTGCTCGAGGAGCTCGTGCTCCCGCATGCGGCGACCCGCCCCGACGACCTGCTCGCGGCGATCAGCGCCCCGGTCGAGGCGCTCATGGCCGCGCATCCGCGGGTGATCGGGGTGGGGGTGAGCCTCGGCGCCCGCGTCGCCGGGCGGCGCTCGGTGCTCTCCTCCTCGCTCCTGCACTGGGACGAGCCGGTGGACGTCGGCGGGCTCCTCGGGTCGCGTCTCGGCCTCCCCGTGACCGTCGAGAACGACCTCTTCGCGATGGTGCAGGGCCTGCACTGGTTCGGGGTGGGCCGCGCCTACCGCTCCTTCTGCGTGCTCACCGTCGGCGCGGGCGTCGCGATCGGCAGCGTGATCGACGGTCGCCTCGTCGAGGGGCGCAGCCATCTCGCGGGGCTCACCGAGCAGCTGCCCGCGCGCGTCGGGCCCGACGGCGCCGTCCTCACCCTCGGGCAGGTGGCACGCCTGGACGCCCTGCTCGACGAGGCCCGCCGCCGCGGCCTCCTCACCCCCGAGGACGGGCTCGAGGCGCTCCGCGAGCAGCTGCGCGCGGGGAAGCCGGGGGCTCGGCGCCTCGTCGCGGATCTCGCCCGCGACCTCGCCCGGACCGCCTCCGCGCTGGTCGCGGTGCTGGATCCCGAGGCGCTGCTCATCGGCGGCGAGACCGTCGACCTCGTGCGCGAGGCCGACGGTCTCTTCGAGGAGGTGCTGCGCGCCGCGGTGCACCCCGTCCAGCGGGATCTGGTGATCCGGCTGCTCTCCGGCGACTTCGACGACTGGGCGCGCGGCGCCGCGGTCATCGCGATCCAGCAGCACGTGGGCGTGCCCGCCTGACCCCGATGACCGCGACGCCGTGCGGTCCCCTCAGCCGAACAGGGCGTTGACCCGCTCGTTGTAGGCGGCGAAGTCCGCGCCGCCGATCCGCCGCATCCAGCACTCGTCGAAGGCCGGCTGCATGATCGACGCGATCGCCGCGGAGTTCTCCACCAGCGGGTACAGGCCCGTCTCCCCGGCCTCCACCCGGTCGGTGAAGGCGGTGACGTCCAGGCCCCGTTCGGCGTAGGAGGCGATGGCCGCCTCGGTGCCGACATCCGTCGCGGGGAAGAACGGGGCGCGGTCGCCGATGATCTGCTGCGCCTCGTCGGAGGCGAGGAAGGCGATCAGCCGCGCCGCCTCCTCCTGGTGCTCCGACTGCGCGGCGATCGAGTCGCCGAGACCGTTGAACATCGACATCGGCGTGCCGGCCGGTCCCGTGGGCAGCGGGGCGATCCCGAGGTCCACGCCCTCGAGGTTCGCCCAGGTGGTGATCATCCACGAGCCCGCCAGCCCCAGGGCGGCCCGGCCCGACTGCACCTGGGTCTGCAGGGGGCTGGAGTCCCCGAACATGCCGAAGGGCGGGAAGAGGCCCTTGTCCACGAGGCCGAAGTACCAGTCCATCGTCGCCGCGAAGCGGTCGTCGTCGTAGTGGAAGGCCGTGCCCCAGGTGTCGGCGTCGGTGAACGTCCACCCCGTGGCGAGCGCGAAGGCGGACCAGGAGGTCTGGCCGACGTAGTCGATGCCGGCGTCGGCGCCCAGGCCGTAGCGCGCCACGCGCGTCGGATCGAAGCCGTCCTCGTCCCCGCGCACACCGTTCTCGTCGACCGTGAGCCGGGCGAGCAGGCGCTCGAAGGAGCCGCCGTCCTCGGGATTCCAGTCGAGGCCCGCGAGGTCCTCCTCCGTCAGGCCCTCCTCCTCGAGCATGTTCTTGTCGTAGAGCACGGCGATGGTGTCGTAGTCCTTGGGGATGCCGTACCGCTTCCCGTCCTGCCCGGTCCACAGCTCCTGCAGACCGTCCTGGAAACGGTCGGCGGTGACCTCGGCGAGCGGTGCGAGGTCGTCGAGCGGGGCGATCACCCCGAGCTTCACGAACTCGGGGTAGCGGGCCAGGTGGTCCGCGAAGGCGTCGGGCCCGGCGCCCGCGACGAAGCCCGCCGTGAGCTTCGTCCAGTAGTCGTCCCAGCCCAGCTGGGTGACGCGCACGAAGACGTCCGGGTTCTGCGCCATGAAGGCGTCGATCGCGGCGGAGTAGGCGGGCAGCTGGTTCGCGTCCCACAGCCAGTAGTCGATCTCGGTGGCTCCGGTCGGGGCGGCGCTCGTCCCGCAGGAGGCGAGGGCGGCGGTGCCCGCGGCGCCGGCGGCGAGGGCCGCGGAACCGGTGAGCAGGCGCCGACGGGACAGGCCGCCGCGGCGCGGGTGATGGGTCGATGCAGTCATCTGGGGCACCTCATTTGATCCCGCTGAAGCCGATGGAGTTCACGATCTTCTTCGCGAACAGCGCGAAGAGGATCAGCATGGGCGCGGCCGCGACCAGGGTCGCCGCCATCAGCCCGGACCAGTCCGGTCCCGTGCCCGGGGCCTGGGCGCGGAAGACGCTGAGGGCCACCGTGAGCACCCGGGACTGGTCGGTGTAGGAGACCATCAGCGACCAGAAGTACTCGTTCCAGGCCGACATGTAGGTCAGCAGCGCGAGCGTCGCGAGCGGCGCCGAGGACATCGGCAGGATGAGGGTGAAGAACACCCGCGCCTTGCTCGCCCCGTCGATCAGCGCCGCCTCCTCCACCTCGCGCGAGATGTTGTTGAAGAACTGGCGCAGGAAGAAGATCGCGAAGCTCGAGATGAAGAGCGTGGGCAGCATGATCCCCAGCAGGGTGTCCACCAGGCCCAGGTTCTTGATGAGGATGAAGTTCGGCAGCAGGGTGAAGATCTGCGGGATCATCAGCGAGCCGAGGAAGACCAGGAAGACCGTGTCCCGGCCGCGCCAGCGCAGCCGCGAGAAGGCGTAGGCCGCCATCGCGCAGGAGAAGGTCTGCACCACGGTGATCGTGGTCGCCACGATCACCGAGTTCAGCAGGTAGCGCCAGAAGTTGATCGAGGCGCCCGAACCGCCCTGCGAGATCGCGGTCTCCACGTCCTGCAGGCCGAAGACCCGCTCGAAGCCGCCGGTGTTCAGGCCCACGGGCAACAGGCTCGCGGGATCCGTGGCCAGGGCGTTGTTGCTGGACAGCGCGGTGCGCAGCATCCAGTAGAAGGGGAACAGGGTGATCAGCAGGAAGATCACCATCACGGCCCAGGCCGCGATCTTCCCCCAGGGGATCGCGCGGCGGGGGCGGCGCGCTGTCGACGTCGTGGTCATCGCACTCTCCTCTCAGTCCAGGTCCGACTGGCCGGCACGGCTCATCCAGTACTGCGCGAAGGTGATCACCATGAGGATCACCAGCAGCGCGACGGACAGCGCCGAGGCGTAGCCGAACTCGTACTGGGCGAAAGCGTTCTCGTAGATGTACATCTGCAGCACCTTCGAGGCGTCGGCGGGGCCGCCCTGGGTGGTGACCGAGATGGTGTCGAACACCTGGAAAGACCCGATGATCGTCATGATCAGCACCAGCGCGAGGATCGGGCGCAGCAGCGGCAGGGTGATGCGGCGGAACATCGCGACCTCCCCGGCGCCCTCGGTGCGCGCGGCCTCGTAGAGGTGGGCGGGGATCGACTGCAGGCCCGCGAAGAGCAGCAGCGCGGTGTAGCCCATGTGCCGCCACACGTTCACCAGGGCGACCGTCGGGATCACCCAGGTCTCGTTGGCCCAGAAGGAGATCGGGTCGAAGCCGATCCACTGCAGGAAGATGTTGACGATGCCCAGCTGGGTGTCCAGGATCCACAGGAACACGATCGCGGCGACCACGTTGGAGACCAGGTACGGGGCGAGCACCAGCGAGCGCAGCACGGTGGACTGCGTCAGCCGCTGCATGAGCACGGCGATCACCAGCGCCACGATCGTCTGGATGCCGATGTTGAGGATGACGTACCAGACCGTCACCTTCAGCGAGTTCCAGAAGACCGGGTCGGTGAGCAGCCGACTGTAGTTGTCCAGGCCCACCCACTGCGGCGGGGTCAGCGTCGTGTACTCGGTGAACGAGTAGTACAGGCCGGTCAGCAGCGGCCAGACCAGGAAGACCAGCAGGCCGAGCGAGGCGGGCGCGATGAACAGCAGCGCCAGCTTCGTGTCGTCCTTCCGGTGGCGTCGGCGGGGGGCCGACGGGGCGGTGCCCCGAGGCGGATCCGCCTCGGTGGTGATGGTGGACATCGTCGTCCTCTCTCCGGGGTGGGTGGGGGTCGGTGGGGTCAGGGTCGAGGCGAGCCCGAGGGGAGCGCTTCGACCTCGAGCAGGAAGGCGGTCTCGGGAGCCATGACGGGGGCGGCGAGGCCCGTGCGCACGAGCACGGAGCCGGGGACGTCCACGTGGTCGATGAGCTCGGGCGGCCCGTAGCCGCGGCCGCGGCCGTCGGCGGCGGGGTCGACGCCCTGCCGCGCCCAGGCGGGCCAGGTGTACCCCGTGGGCGCCGGGCCGATCCGGTGCAGGTGCACCCGGTAGGGGCGTTCCGGGTCCAGCCCGGGAAGGCGCAGGGCGCCGACGGGGGCGATGTCTGGGGTGTCGACGGCGGTCACGGTGAACAGGCCGCGATCGCGGGCGGGGGAGAGCACCCCGGCGATCCAGATGCTGTCCTGGCCGCGATCGGCGCGGACCAGGTCGCCCGTGAACAGCAGGTCGCGGTGCTCCTTGTGGAGAGCGATCCAGGTGCGCAGCTCCTCGAGCTCCGCGTCGCTCGCCTGGCGCAGATCCCATTCGATGCCGAGATGGCCGAGCAGGGCGCTCGCGGCGCGGAAGGAGAGCGAGTGCAGCCGGCCCGTGGTGTGGGAGGCCCCCGAGGCGATGTGGCTGCCCATCAGCTCGAGCGGCACCAGCTGGGCGGTCCAGCGGTTCATGGTCGCGCGCTCGAGCGGGTCGATGCAGTCGGAGACCCAGATCCGGTCCGCGCGCTCGAGGATGCCGAGGTCGACGCGGGCGCCGCCCGAGGAGCAGGACTCGATCTCGAGGCCCGGATGGGCGGCCTTGAGGCTGTCCCACAGCCGGTACAGCGCGAGGGTCTGCGCATGCACGGCCGCGGCGCCGGTGGCCTGCGTCGCCGCTTCCACCAGGTCGCGGTTGTGGTCCCACTTGATGTACGCGATGTCGTACTCGGTCAGCAGGGCGTCGATCGCGTCGTGGATGTGCTGCCACGCGGCGGGGATCGAGAGGTTCAGGACCTGCTGGTGCCGGGCGGGCAGCGGCATCCGCTCGGGGGACGGGGCCATGATCCAGTCGGGGTGGGCGCGGGCGAGATCGGAGTCCGGGCTGATCATCTCCGGCTCGAACCACAGCCCGAACTGCATCCCGAGGCCCGTCACGTGATCGATCAGCGGGCCCAGGCCATCGGGCCAGACCTCCTGCGAGACGGTCCAGTCGCCGAGTCCGGAGGAGTCGTCGCGGCGCGAGCCGAACCAGCCGTCGTCCAGCACGAAGCGTTCGACGCCGAGCTCGGCGGCGCGGTCGGCGAGCTCGGAGAGCACGGCGAGGTCGTGATCGAAGTAGACGGCTTCCCAGACGTTGAGGGTGACGGGGCGGCGGGTGTCGGGGTAGGGGAGTCCGCCGTGCGCCTCCCGGGCGCGGAGGTGGGCGTGGAAGCGGTGGGCGATCGCGTCCAGGCCCGCGGCGGAGTGGGCGCCGTACAGCCACGGGGAGGCGAGGGAGGAGCCGGGGTCGAGGCGACCTTCGCCGGGCAGGAGCAGCTCGCCGCCGCCGATCACCTGCACCCCCGCGGAGAGCCGCTCGGCGAGGTGGACATGGTTGCCGGAGAAGGCGGTGTGCACGGCCCAGATCTCGCCGGAGGAGAAGTCGAAGCCGGAGGTCCCCAGGTGCAGCAGGTGTGCGGCATCCGCCCCCGTGCGCCCACGCCGGTTCTCGCGCAGGTGCGTGCCGGTGACCATGGCGCGCCGCTGGGGAGCGCGCTCCTTGGTCCAGCGGCCGCCGAAGTCGAGGATCTGATCGGCGTCCAGCGGGACCGGCAGCACCGGGGTGAGGTGCTGGACCGTGTAGGTGTCGGAGCCGAGGTTCGTGACCTCGGCGCGGACCCGCACCAGCCCCGAGGGGAGCAGCTCGACCTCGAGCAGCGCCCCGAGGCGGAGCTCCTCGTCGGCGAGATCGAAGCGCACGAGCGCGGGGCCGGTCTCGACGGCATCGTCCGCGCCGGGGACGAGGTCGCGCCCGGCGCCGCCCTCGGTGATCCGCACGCCGAGCACGCGGAGCCGCGGGGCGGTGCCGGAGCCGTCGTCCCGGGCGCCGGTGAGGCCCGGTCGGCCCAGCCAGCCGTCGGCGTTCTGGGGGAGCAGGCCGGTGCGCAGCGGCACGTCCGGTCCGTTGCTGGAGATCGCGGGGGTGGTGACGGCGAAGAGGGCGGAGAGCCCCGAGGCGTCGAGGGGGCCGAGGTCCGAGCCCCAGTGCAGGATCGCGGGGATGCGCCCGCCGGTGGTGTCGAGCACGAGGGACACCCCGGCCGCGCGGAGGTGGAGGCGGTGGGTGCGGGGATCGGCAGGCATCGGCGCTCTTCCTGATCGGGGGACTGCAGGGGGTGGCGGGGCCGGGGATCGGGACCGTCGCTGGCCGATCCGGCCATTTACTTACGCCTCGAAAGTAAACCCCCTCCGCCTCGGCGTCAAGGCCGGCCCGCGCGCCAGCATCCGGGCACCTGCAGCGCCTGCTTCCTGCGGCGCTACCCTGGCCTCTCCCCTCCGAGACGGCAGGAGCCGACCGATGATCTTCACCCAGTCCTCGAAGCTGCGCGATGTGTGCTACGAGATCCGAGGACCGGTCCCCGCCGAGGCAGCCCGCATGGAGGCCGAGGGGCACAAGATCCTCAAGCTCAACATCGGCAACCCCGCGCCCTTCGGCTTCGAGGCGCCCGACGAGATCCTCGTCGACATGATCCGGAACCTGCCCACCGCGCAGGGCTACTCCGACTCCAAGGGCATCCTCCCGGCCCGCCGCGCGGTCGCGCAGTATTACCAGACCAAGGGCATGCCGGGCATGGAGCTCGACGACATCTACCTCGGCAACGGCGTCTCCGAGCTGATCCAGATGACCTGCCAGGCGCTCGTCGACGACGGTGACGAGGTGCTCGTGCCCGCGCCCGACTACCCGCTGTGGACCGCCTCGATTGCGCTCGCCGGCGGCCGCGCCGTGCACTACCGCTGCGACGAGGAGCAGCAGTGGTGGCCCGACGTCTCCGACATCGCCGACAAGGTCACGCCGCGCACCAAGGCGATCGTCGTCATCAACCCCAACAACCCCACCGGCGCCGTCTATCCCGAGTACGTGCTGCGGGAGATCGTCGAGGTGGCCCGCAAGCACGGGCTGATGATCCTGGCCGACGAGATCTACGACAAGATCCTCTACGACGACGCGGTCCACACCCATGTCGCGAAGCTCGCCCCGGACCTGCTCACGATCACCTTCAACGGCCTGTCCAAGGCGTACCGGGTGGCGGGCTTCCGCGCCGGCTGGATGGCGCTCTACGGCCCGAAAGAGCATGCGACCAGCTTCATCGAGGGCCTCGACGTGCTCTCGAACATGCGCCTGTGCCCGAACGTCCCGGCACAGCACGTCGTGGCGACCGCGCTCGGCGGCTATCAGAGCGTGGGCGAGCTGCTGCTCCCGGGCGGGCGGCTGCGCGAGCAGCGCGACGTCGCCTACGAGGGCCTCAGTGCGATCGACGGCGTGAGCGTCGTGAAGGCCTCCGGGGCGCTCTACATGTTCCCGCGCATCGACCGCGAGATGTACCGGCTCGAGGACGACGAGCAGTTCGCCTACGACCTGCTCCGCTCCAAGAAGCTGCTGGTCAACCACGGCACCGGCTTCAACTATCCCGAGCCCGACCACCTGCGGCTGGTCACCCTGCCGCAGGCCGATGTGCTCGCCGACGCGGTCGACCGGATCGCCGACCACCTGGCCTCGATCCGCCGCTGAGACCTCCCGCGCGGCCCCCGGTCTCAGCGCAGCAGCAGGCCGAGGACCGTGGCGAGCACGGCCAGCAGCGGCAGCCCGCCCTGCTTCACGGCGGCCGCGCGGTGCGCGGGGGAGCTCAGCAGCAGCACGGTCGCGGCGGCGAGCATCGAGCCCGTCCCCGCGAGCGACAGCGTCGCCCCGACCGTCACGCCGCCCGCGAGGACCAGCGCCGCGCCGAGCGCCGCGAGCACGGCGAGGAACAGGTTGTAGAAGCCCTGGTTGAAGGCCAGGGAGCGGGTCGCGGCGATCTCCTCCGGGCTCTGCGCGCCGAACACCTTCTGCGCCTGGGGCCCGCCCCAGGCGAGCGACTCCACGCGGAAGATGACGACGTGGAGCGCGGCCGCGGCGAGGGCCAGGACGGAACCGAGGATGAGCACGAGGGCCTCCGCGGTCTCTTGGAATGATCGTTCCACTATAGTGGGTCGTGCCCGGTACCGACAGCCCGGGCGAGGAACGACGACGAGCAGGCGGCGAGCAGGAGGGAACATGGGACGACAGTCCGCCTTCGTGCGGGAGGACGCCGTGCGCTCCGCCCGCGACGTGTTCTGGAGCGAAGGGTACGAGGGCGCCTCCATGGCGAGCCTGCAGCGGGCCACCGGACTGAACGCCAGCAGCATCTACCACTCCTTCGGCTCCAAGCGCGGCCTGTTCGACGCCGCAATCGAGGACTACCTCGAGCGCGTCGTCCGCCCCGGGCTCGCCCCGCTGCGCGCGCCCGAGGTCGCCCCCGATGCTCTCGAGCGCTACTTCCTCGCGGCCCGCGCGCTGTTCGCGGACCCGTCCGGCCGCACCCTTCCCGACGGATGCCTGCTGGTGAATACCGCCTGCTCCGGGCTCGCCCGGGACGACGGGATCGCCGAGGCCGTGCGCGCCTATCGCGCCGAGCTGCACGCCGCCTTCACCCGCGGCGCGCAGGCCCGACGCCCCGACCAGTCGCCGCAGGAGCGTGCGCAGCTCGTCGAGACCTGCGTCGCGCTGCTGATCAGCGCGCTGGTCATGACCCGGGTGGACCGGGATGCGGCCACCGCCGCGCTCGACTCCGCCCTCACCGCACTCCAGCACCAGGAGCAAGCACACCCATGAAGCCCCTCTACACCACCGAAGCCCTGGCCACCGGCGGCGGCCGCGACGGCCACGTCGATGTCGCCGAGTCGGATCTCGCCTTCGACCTCGCCGTCCCGACCGCCATGGGCGGCACTGGCGCCGGCGCCAACCCCGAGCAGCTCTTCGCCGCCGGGTACTCCGCCTGCTTCCACTCCGCCCTGCAGGCCGTCGCCCGGCAGCAGAAGGTCGCGATCGACGGCTCGAGCGTCGGTGCCCGCGTGACCATCGGCTCCGAGGATTCCGGCGGCTTCTCGCTCGCCGTCGAGCTCGAGGTGGTGCTCCCCGATCTCGATCACGACGCCGCCCAGGCGCTGGCCGACGCGGCCCATCAGGTGTGCCCCTACTCGAACGCCACCCGGGGCAACATCCCGGTGGTCGTCACGGTCACCGACGACTGACGTCGCCGCCCGCATCCTGCGTGAGCGGGAGGCGGAATGCAGGAGCCCCGTCGGGTGTGATGCCGGCGGGGCTCCTCGCGGCCCGGGGCCGACGGGGCCCCGAGGCGCCACTCACGGGCGCAGCAGCACCTTGCCCTGTCGGCCGTCGGTCAGCGTGGCAGCCACGGCCGCGGTGACCTCGTCCAGTGCGAAGGTGGCCGCGACCGGCAAGGTGACTTCGCCGGAGAGCAGGCCGGAGAGGATCTCGCCGAGGAGGCGGCGCCGCACCTCGGGGGACATCTCCTGCGAGACCCGGGAGCCCCAGAACCCCTCGACCCTCAGGTTCCGGAAGATGATCGGTCCGGAGGGGAGGGCCATGGTCGAGCCGCCCATCGCGCCGAAGACCACCAGGCGGCCGCCGTCACCGAGCAGCGAGAGCACCTGGGCCGACGCCTCCCCGCCGACCGAGTCCAGACCGGCGGCGACGTGCGCCTCGCCGATCAGGGAGCGCGCCTGCTCCTGCCAGTCCTCCCGATCGGTCGCGATCACGTCGCCGATGCCTTGCGCGGCGAGCTCCTCGACGCCGCTGCCGCGCCGCACGAGGCTGATCACGCGGATCCCGCGGATCCGGGCGAACTGGGCGACGAGGCGGCCGACTGCCCCGGTCGCGGCGTTCTGTACGAGTACCTCCCCGGGCGCGAGATCGAGGTGCTCGAGCAGGGAGACGGCGCTGAAGGGCATGGCCACGAGCTGGGCGGCGGACTCGTCCGGCAGCTCGGCGGGCAGCGGGATCAGCGAGGAGGCGCGGGCGGTGACGAGCTCCGCCCAGGCACCGGGGATCGCACTCGCGGCGACCCGGTCGCCGACGGCGAGCCCCTCGACGCCCTCCCCGAGGGCCTCCACCACGGCGACGCCCTCGCTGCCCGCGCCGGAGGGGAGCGCGGGGCGGACACCGTAGGTGCCGCGAATCGTCCACAGGTCGTGATGGTGGATCGGGCTCAGGAGCATCCGCAGCAGAACCTCGCCGGCACCCGGGGTCGGGGAGTCGACGGCGGCGGTGCGGAGGACATCGGCGGGTTCGCCGAAGCGGTCATAGGTCACGGTGAGCATCAGGGTGCCTCTCGTTGTGGAATGGTCATTCCACTATAGGCACTCGGGACCGACGGGGACCGTGCCCGGGATGCGCTGTTCCGGGATTCACACAGGGGCCGGAGGCCGGGACCGGTTCTCCGGTCCGACCTCCGGCCCCTGTGTGGCGGGATGCCGGCGACGTCTGCGCGCGGCTCAGGCGTTCGAGGGCAGCGGAGCGCCGTCGCGCGAGACCCGCACCATCTCCTCGCGGTCCACGACCTTGATGCGGGCACGCGGCTCGCCGTCGGCGTCGAGGGCCGCGGCGCCGAGGGCCTTCTCGTGCTCGTCGAGCGCCATCCAGCCGTCCCAGGTGGTGTACTCGACGCCGCGCTCGTCGAGCAGACGCAGGATCGCATCGGCCTCGCGCTCGGGGGCGGCGGCGAGGGTGCCCGCGGCGATGTCCTCGAGCAGGCAGGTGATGGTCTCGATCGCATCGGACTTGGTCGCACCGATCAGGCCGACGGGTCCGCGCTTGATCCAGCCGTTCGCGTACACGCCGGGGATGACCGTGCCGTCGGCCTCGGTGACGCGCCCGGCCCGGTTGACCACCACGCCGCGGGCGGCGTCGTAGGGGAGCCCGGGCAGCTCAGAGCCGTGGTAGCCGACCGCCCGGTAGACCGCGCCGAGCTCGTAGTCGACGAACTCGCCGGTGCCCTCGAGGCGGCCGTCGGCATCGAGGCGGGTGCGCTCGAAGCGCATGCCGGTGACGGCTCCGTCCTCGCCGAGGACCTCGACGGGGCGATGCCAGAAGTGCAGGTGCAGGCGGCGGGAGACCGGGCCGCCGTGCGCGTCCGTCGGCGCCTCGCCCGCGGCCTCGCGGCGCTGCTGCTCCTCGGTCCAGCCCACGAAGGTCTGCACGATCTGGTCGGTGCGCTTGTCCGCCCGGATGGTCTCCCACTCGGCCTCGGTGATCTGCTCGAGGTCGCGCGGGTCCATGACCACCTGGAGACCCGTCGGGTGCGCGAGCTCGCGCGCCTCGAGCGGGGAGAACTTGGTCTGCGCGGGGCCGCGGCGCCCGAAGACGTGCACGTCGGTGGTGGACGCGGCCTTCAGCCCGTCGTAGACGTTCGCGGGGATCTCGGTGCGCAGCAGCTCGTCGGCGCTCTTGGCGAGCACCCGGGCGACGTCGAGGGCGACGTTGCCGTTGCCGATCACGGCGACGTGCTCGGCGTTGAGCTCCCAGGTGCGGGGGTAATCGGGGTTGCCGTCGTACCAGGCCACGAAGTCGGCCGCGCCGAAGGAGCCCTCGAGCTCGATGCCGGGCACGTCGAGGTCCGCGTCCTTGAGGGCGCCGGTCGCGAAGATGACCGCGTCGTAGTGGGTGCGGAGATCCTCGACGGTCAGGTCGGTGCCGAACTCGACGTCGCCGAGGAAGCGGATGTCGCCCCGGCCGAGGATGCGGTGCAGCGCGGTGATGATGCCCTTGATGCGCGGGTGATCGGGGGCGACGCCGTAGCGGATCAGGCCGAAGGGGGCCGGGAGGCGGTCGAACAGGTCGATCGCGACCTCGAGCTCGCCGTCCTTGACCTGCTGGGTGCGCAGGAGGGTCTCGGCGGCGTAGACGCCGGCAGGTCCGGCGCCGACGACGGCCAGGCGGAAGGGCTGCGGGTTGGAGGACATCGCACCTCGGTCTCGTGGCGCGGCGGCGCCGATCGGTTGCAGGGCGGCGAGGGTCTCCCCGGACCGCCAGGATTTCCGAACCACTGTATACGCGTTAATGCTCTCCCCCGGAGGAGTGTGAGCGGGGCGACGCCAGTCCGCGCACACGCGTTCACGGGGCGACACGGGGCTCAGGCGGCGGAGCCCTCCCGGCGGCGGTAGATGGTCCAGAAGTAGGCGCCGACGAGCACGGCTCCGCCGACGATGTTGCCCAGGATCACCGGGATCAGGTTGTCCCACACCACCGCGCCGACCGTGATCGCGGCGAAGTCGCCGCGGTCGACGCCGGCCGCCCGCACCGCCTCCCCGGCCCAGAAGCCGTCGCCCGCGCCGTACTTCACGAGCAGACCCATCGGGAGCAGGAACATGTTCGCGACCGAGTGCTCGAAACCTGTCGATACGAACAGGACGAGCGGGCCGGTCACGGCGAGGAGCTTGTCGGTCACCGTCGTGCCCGCGGTCGCGGTCCACACCGCGAGGCACACGGCGAGGTTCGCCAGGACGCCGAGCACGAAGGCCTGGTGCCAGTCGTGGGAGAGCTTGCCCTGCGTGAGGTTCAGGACCACCAGGCCCCAGGCCGACCCGTTGGTGGTGTGGGTGCCGGCGAGCATCACGAGCAGCGCCACGGTCACCGCGCCGATCAGGTTGCCGAGCAGGGAGATGCCCCAGTGGGCGAGCATCCGCGCGGTGGTGATCCGCTTCGACAGCCACGGCATCGAGGTCAGGGTGGTGCCGGTGAACAGGTCGGAGCCGCTGATGACGACCAGGCCGAGGCCGATGGCGAAGACGGTGCCGCCGAGGATCTTGGCGAGGCCGACGGGCCAGTCCGCCATGCCCTGCTGTGAGGTGATCATGGCGATGAAGCCGAGGGCGATGAACCCGCCGCCCGAGAGGGCGAGCAGGAACATGCGGTCCAGCGGCGCGGTGGCCTTGGCGTGCATCGCGTCCTCGAGGGACGCGGCGAGGGCCGTCGGGGCGGGGATCCGGGTGCTCTGTGCCGCCGTGGCAGGGGCGGGGCTCGAGGTGGGGTGCGACATGGGGGCTCCTGGACGGGGATGTGACCGGATCCGGGTCGCGCCGAGGGCACGGCTCGGATCCTCCGTGGTCAGGCTAGGACCCCCGGGGCACCCTCCGGAGGGACTTCCGGCGGATCCGCCCCGCTCAGGTCGCCGGGTCCGAGAGGGGGACGACCCCGACGGCGACGTCGAGGGTGCTCGTCGCCCCCGGCGGGCCGTAGACGATGCCCTTGAGCGGGGGCACGTCGGCGTAGTCGCGGCCCCAGGCGGTGGTCACGAAGCGCTGGTCGACGAAGGTGCGGTTGGTGGGGTCCACGTCCACCCAGCCGGCCCCCGGCACGAGCACGCTCAGCCACGCGTGCGAGGCCGCGGAGCCGATCATCTCCCCGACCGGCTCGGTGCCCAGGGCCCCTGAGGTCGAGGGGGCGGTGCGCAGGTAGCCCGAGACGTACCGCGCGGCGAGACCGGCGGCTCGGACCGCGGCGAGGCCGACGTGCGCGAAGTCCTGGCAGACGCCGTGCCGTGCGGCGAGCACCTCGACAAGGGTCGAGGTGACGGTGGTCGCGGCCGCGTCGTAGGTGAAGTCGGTGTGGATCAGCGCGGTCAGGTGCGCGAGGGCCTCCCCGATGGGACGCTCCGGGGCGAAGACCTCCGCCGCGATCTCCCGGGCCGCGCTCCCGGCGGGGATCCGCGGCGAGGCGTGGACGAAGTCGATGCTCGCCGCCGGGATCAGCGTCCCCCAGTGCTCGGGGGTGCACTGCTCCCACGGGCGGTCGAGGTGCTCGGCCGGGTAGCGCCGTTCGGCGACGCTGACCAGGGCGTGCGAGTGCACGTCGAGCTGCTCGTGGGGCTGGTCGACGAGCAGATAGGTGGAGGAGTTGCCGTAGAAGTCGGTGTGGGCGGTGAGCCGCGCGGGAGCCGGGTCCACGACCACCTCGTGGGAGAGGACCCGCTGGTGCGGGGTCGCGCGCGGTTCCACGTGGGCGCGACCGACGTTGCGGGTCACCGGCTTCGCGTAGCGGTACCGGGTGAGGTGGTGGACCTGGTAGTCCACGGCGGGCGCCGGCTCCTCCTCGCCGTGGCGGAGGGGGATCTCGGGAAGGGTGCCGGGACGGAGCGGATCAGACATCGTCGACCCCCCAGCGGGACGTGGACTCGGACGGGCGGAAGAAGCGGTTCTCGAGGGCGGTGGCCAGCTCCCGCAGGGAGGCGATCGCGCCGTCGATCTCCGTGAGCAGTGGGGTCGGTGTCCCGTCGGGACCGGCCCCGGCGTCCTCCGCGGGCTGCAGCAGGTCGTGGGCATGCCAGCCGGCCAGCCGGGTGCGCAGCGAGGTCAGCGGCGCCCGCAGCTCGAGGGCGGGGGTGCCCTCGGGCAGCCGGTCCAGGGCCGCGGAGAGCCGCTCGATCTGGAAGGCGATCGAGCGGGGCAGGGTGGTGTCGGCGAGGAGCAGCTCGAGGAGGAGCTCGGGGCGCACCGCGGCGTGATAGGCGCGGCGGTAGGCGGCCCCGGACTCGGTGATCAGGGCGACGGTGCGGGCGAGGCGGGTCTCGACGGCGCGCGGCAGGCGCCGGCCGAGCGTCGCCCGGAGCAGGGCGAGCAGCGCGAGCGAGCGCTCGATCCGGCGCCCCGCCTCGGTGAGGTCCCAGCCCAGATTGCGCGGCATGGAGTCGGAGACGGCGCCGGACAGCGTGAGGCAGCCGTCGACCACCTCCGTGAGCGCCTGCTCGACGGGCTGCAGGTCGTGACCGTCCAGGACCGCGAAACGGGCTCGCATCGAGGCGATCACGGGCCACACGTCATCGGTGATCAGGTCCCGCAGGGTGCGGGTGGTGTGGGCCAGGGCGACGTAGGACTGCGCGAGCGAACCGGGGCGCCCGACCTCGGTGAGCAGGCTGCGCACCTCCCGGCGGATCGCCGAGGGCGAGGCCCCGTCGATCGCGGCGAAGCCGGGATAGGTCGTGGTCACGTCGGTCACGGCGCGCAGCAGCACGGATTGGGTCTGGCGGGCCGAGGGCGAGCGCTCCGAGGAGAGGTCGTTGACGGTGTCCAGCACGGTGCGCAGCATGCGGGCGGTGAGGTCGACCCGCTCGAGGTAGCGGCCGAACCAGAACAGGTCCGAGCCGATCGACCGGGTCATCGCCGGGTAGGCGCTGAGCAGACCGGCGGGGTCCTCCGCGGTGTCGATCGCGGGGAGGACGCGAGGGGCGGGATCGGCCGTCTCCTCCCCGGGGTTCCCGGCGGTACCCGGGACGCTGGTCTCGGCGGGCACCACCCAGACGTCCTTGAGCGCCTCGGGTCCGGCGTCGGCGGTGCGGGCGACGCCGCCGGGGAGCACCTCGTAGCCGTCCCCGGTGGCGATCACGAGCATCTGCAGGGTGAGGGGCCGGTCCACCAGGCCGTCACCGCCCGCGGGATCGGCCGACGGCCAGCCGGCGGCGGTCCCGCCGTCGCGCAGGTCCTCGGGGGCGGGACGCAGCAGCAGGTCCTCGTGGAGGATCTGCCGGCACAGGTCGGGCAGTGCGGCGGCGAGCGCCGGGTTCTCGAGCAGGCCCGCACCGAGCGGGTTGAAGATCTCGACGTCGCCGCTCCGCGCCGCCTCGAGCAGGCCGGTGACCCCACCGCCCGCGGACGGGCCGAGGTCCAGCGGGTCCAACCCCGCCGAGGGCACCAGGCGCAGCACGGCGTCGACCGTGTCGCCCGGGTCCTCGTCGCCGCCCGGCAGACGCAGGGTGAGGGCGCCCGAGCCCGTGCGCAGGTCGCCCGCCGAGACCAGCGGGGCGCCGAGGAGGTTCGCGAGCCAGCTGTGGTCGAAGGCGCGCGCGGGGTCGTCGGCGTCGTCGGCCAGCACGACGGTGCGGCCCACGCGCCCGCCGGCGCGGGTGCGCTGGTGCAGGGCGGTCCGGACCCCGTCGAAGTACGGGTGCAGCCGGCGCAGCGGGGTGGTGCTGTAGAGCGAGGGCGCGCAGCGGGAGAGGACGCGGCGCAGCTCGAGGGCGAGGCCCGCTCCGCCGGGGACGTCCACCGCGTCCTCGAGCACCGTCCAGGAGCCCTCGGCGGTGCGGGCGATGGTCGTCGAGAGCAGGAACAGATGGTGGTTCCCGCGTGAGGGGATGCCCACCGCGGGGCGCAGGTACGCGGGGTCGGCGAGGAGCTCGGCGACTGGGGCGACGTCGGTCGCGAGCACGGTGCGGGGGCCGTAGAGGTCGGCGTAGAGCGCGTCGAACAGCCGAGCGCGCTGGATCAGCCCGGCGGAGATCTGCTCCCACTCGCCCACGTCGAGGACCACGGGGACCGGGTCCACGAGCGGTGGGGGGATGGAGACGTCGGCGGCGATCATCGCCGCCGCCGACGTCGCGGCCCGGCGCCGGCCCGCGGCGCCGAGCTCGTCCAGCTCGGTGGCCAGGACCGGTGGGGCGGTGATGTTCACCGGGTGACCGTAGGTATGCCGAGGCGGCGGGCGTTCAGCCGGCCGTGACCACCGGCGCGCCCTCGGAAGGCTGCACCACCACGAAGCCCGGGCCGTGGAAGCCCAGCTGGAAGGACTCGCCGGACCCGCGACCGATGAGCGAACCCATCTTGAAGTCGTTCTTGATCTGCGGCTGCAGGTTCGCGGACCAGCACACCGCGGCCTGCGGATCCACGAAGGTGGGCTGCTGGGAGCAGTCCAGCAGCATCGGCGGGCCGTCGGAGGTCACCGCGACCATGCCCTGGCCCTGGAGGAGGAGGTTGAACAGGCCGCCGGCCATGAAGCCCGCGCCGCCGAGGGACCGGATGTCCCACTGGATCGAGCTGTCGAAGGCGAGCATGTTCTTGGTGTTCAGCGTCAGGGCCTCGCCCTCGAGCTGGATCAGGAAGATCTCCTCCGCCTGGCGGGCGTAGAAGATCTCGCCCTGGCCGCGGGTGCGCATCAGGTTGCCGCCCTCGCCGGTGGCCATCTTCTTCAGCAGCTTCATCCCGCCGCCGGAGCCCTGGTAGGAGAACTCCATCTGGCCCTGATAGGCGACCATCGCGCCCTGGGCGGAGATGATCTCCGGCGCCTGCGGGTTCAGCGAGCAGCGCAGCATCTTCGAGGACTGCAGCGCCCAACGGTCGGTGGTCTGGCGCTCCTGGTTGGAGGCATCGAACAGGTTCGAGCGCATGAGGGCCCTTCCTCTCTCGGCCGGGCGCTGCCCGGGATGTGACGACGCCCACCGCGCCGACGGGCCCGATCGTCTCACGGCGCGCACCCGCCGGGGGAGGGGCGTGGTCCCGCCGGTCCGGTGGGGGCCCTGTGGCGGAGCGGTGAAGGGCGCCCGGGGCGGGACGGCGGTTCCGTAGCATGGCCGACATGGCCGACCCCCGCACGCCCCGACGAGATCTCCGCGACCCGCGGCTGGTCGCGCTCGCCGAGGACTCCGGCTACGAGATCCTCGGCCGCATCGGCACGGGCGGGATGGGCATCGTCTACCGCGCGCACGACGCCGACGGGCACGAGGTCGCGATCAAGCTGCTGCGCCACGAGATCGCCGAGGATCCGCGAGCGCGCGAGCGCTTGGCCCGGGAGGTCGCGGCCCAGCAGCGGGTCCGCAACGACAGCATCGTGCGGATCCTCGACGCGGAGCTCGACTCCGCCGACGCCTTCGTGGTCACAGAGTTCGTGCCGGGCCCGACCCTCGAGGACGCCGTGCGGGTGCGCGGCGGGCTGCACCCGGAGGCGGTGCGCGAGATCGGCCTGGTGCTCGGGGAGTCGCTGCGCGCGATCCACGGCGCGGGGGTGATCCATCGCGACCTCAAACCGTCCAACGTGCTGCTGCGCGGGGCGGGCGACGCGGACCTCGACGGTTTCGACCCGGACGGCGACGGGCTCGACCCGGTGATCATCGACTTCGGCATCGCCGTCGCCGCCGAGGAGTCGCGGCTGACGTCGACGGGTCTGGTGATGGGCACGGCCGCCTACCTCGACCCGGAGGTGCTGCGCTCGGACCGCACCGACGAGGCGGGCGACTGGTGGGCGTGGGCGGCGATGCTCGCCTTCGCCGCGACGGGGCGGGAGCCGTACGGCGCGGGCCGCGCCGACGTGGTCTTCCTGCGGGCCGAGCGCGGCGAGCTCGACGTGGACGGGACGCCCGTCGAGCTGGGGGAGTGGCTGCGCCGGGCGCTGACCTCGGACCCGTCGCAGCGCCCCGCTCCCGAGGAGCTGCTCGCCTCCCTCGCCGAGCTCGATCTCGAGCGCTATGCGGAGGCCGGGATGACGGAGGCGCTGCCGGGGACCCCGGGGGGCGGGACCGCCGAGGATCCGGAGCGCACCAGCGTGACGGCGCCGGTGCCGGAGGAGAGCACCGACGAGGTCCCGATCTCCTCCCCGACGCAGGTCCTGCCCATCGTCCCCGCCGCGACCGAGGCGCTGCCGCGGACGGCCACCCCCGCGGAGCCGGTCACCGAGGTGCTGCCGGTGCTGTCGACGCCGACACAGGTGCTGCCGGCCGTGCCGGCCGCCGCACCCCCGGCGGGGCCGCCTGCCGGACTGGGCGGTCCGGCAGGTCATCCGGTGCAGCGGGCGCCGCAGCAGGCGGGCTGGGCGGGAGCCCCCGCCGGGCCGATGACCGCGCCCGTCCCGCAGCCGCAGCGCGCACCGCAGCCGCCGCAGCCGCAGCCGCAGCGCGCACCGCAGCCGATGCCGCCGCAGCCGATGCCGGGCCCCTACGGTGCTCCCGGCCCCTACGGCTGGGCGACGCCGCTGCCGCCCGCGCCGCGGCGACCCGTGCTGGTCTGGCTGGGCCACCTGCTGCTCGTCGGCCTCGCCGCAGTCGCCCCCTATGTCGCCCTGACCCTGATGGTCCTGCTCGGCGCGACCGCCCGCACCTGGGAGCGCTCGCACCGCTCCGTGGCCGAGAAGCGCCTGCGCGGGGCCGTCGGCGGCGGACCGCTCGTGACCGCCGGCCTGCTGGCCCCCTTCGGCCTGCTGCGCGGTCTGGTCGAGCTCGCCCTGCAGGCGCTGCTCCCGTTGATCCTGGGCCTCCTGGTGGGGATCGCGACGGACGCCGCCTGGACCCTGCTCAGCGGCGGCCCCGCCCCGCCCGACGGGGTCGTCTTCGCGATCGCCCTCGGCGTCACCCTGCTGATCACGTGGGTCGGTCTCGGCAGCGGCACGACCAGGCGGGGCGCCCACCGCATGCTCGACGCCGCGGCCCCCGACCGGATGTGGACCGGGGTGCTCCTGGGGCTGCTGCTGCTCCTCCTGGGTGCCGTGATCGCCGCGATCCTCGCCCGGCAGGGGATGGTCGACTACTTCCCGTTCCCCACCGGTCCCCGGCTCGAGGACGTGGCGGTGTGGCGGCGCTGACCGCGCCGTGACGTGCACCATCGCACCCAGCCGCGGCCAGGTCCCGGCAGTTACACTCCGAGCGGAAATGTCACCCAGCAGCGCCTCGGGCACGAGGCACAGGAGCAGCACATGGCCGCGTCCGGATCGTCGAAGTCAGCGCAGGAGCGCCGCGAGGCACAACGGGAGGCCCTGCGCAAACAGCGGGAGTCCGAGCTGCGCCGCCAGCGCACCGTGCGCACCGTCGTGATCGCCGCGGTGACCGTCGCCGCGCTCGTGATCGTCGCGGGCGCCGGGTACCTGATCTACCGGACCACCCGCCCGGCGGGTCCCGTGGCTGTCCCCGCCGGCATGGCGCAGGACCAGCCCTACCTGAGCTTCGGCGCGGAGGAGGGCTCCGGCGCCCCCGTGGTCGAGGTCCACCTCGACTTCATGTGCCCCTACTGCGGGCAGTTCGAGCAGATCAACGGCGAGGACGTCGCCGCCCTCGTCGAGGACGACACGATCACCCTCCACCTGGTGCCCCGCCGCATGCTCGACACCGCCTCCACCACCGGTGACTACTCCTCGCGGGCCGCGAACGCGATGGTCTGCGTGTACGAGGAGAACCCGGACGCGGCCATGACCTTCCAGCAGCTGATGTTCGCCAACCAGCCCGCCGAGGGCACCGCCGGACTCACCGACGACCAGATCTGGGACTACGCCCAGCAGGCCGGCGCCACCGAAGCCGTCCAGGGCTGCCTCACCTCCCGCACCTATCAGCCGTGGGTGCGCCAGGTCGCCGAGCCGTACGCCTCAGAGATGCAGAAGGGCACCCCGTACATCGCGATCGACGGCACCCAGTTCGGGGAGTGGACCACCGAGGGTGCGTTCCTCGCGGCGGTGCAGGCCGCGGGCGGCTCGACGGCCTCCGACGCGGGCGGCGCCGAGGCCTCCGACGGCGGCGAGGGCTGAGCCTCGGTCGAGGCGGGCGACGAGTTCGCTAGGATCTGGGGCCGGTCGGGCATCCGATCGGCCCCTTCCGCTGGAGTGGCGCAACGGTAGCGCACCTGTCTTGTAAACAGGTGGTTGCGGGTTCGAATCCCGTCTCCAGCTCTCTTCGGCCGGGCGCCATGCCGGTCTTCCGCTCCCCGGAATGGGGACTTCTCCCCAGTGCGGCACGGATGCTCCCGGCCTAGGCTCGGAGCCTGCGGCATCAGGGGGATGCCGCCTCGCCGCGCTCCGCTGCGGCGGCACGAGTACGGGGGAGCACCGATGATCATCTGGCGAGGCTGGGGCGTCCTGGCGGTCCTCTACATCGCGCTGTGCGCGGCGCTGCTCGGCGGGCTGCTGGGCGCGTCGGTGCTGCAGTCCTCGGCGGCGGCCGGGCCGCTCGCGGGGATCGGCATCGCGATCGGCGGGGCGCTCGCCACCGCCCACGGCTGGTACCTCAACATCATCGGCCCGCGGAAGCGGTCGCTGGCCTGGGCCGAGGTGGAGAAGCCCCGGCTGACCCGCGCCGCTGACGAGGGGACGCTGGTGATCGGGAACGTCCGACCCTCCAACCGCGAGGAGGCGCACGCCCTCGTCGACCAGGTGCTGGAGGACGGGAAGCGCCAGATCGGCCGGCACGGCCCGCACTCCGTGTTCTGGATCCCGATGGAGGTGATCGGGATCCTCGCGATCGCGGGCGGCGTCGTGCTCGCTGTCGGGACCGGGATCGTCGCGCTCAGCGGGTGATCAGAAGGTCTCGTAGGTGCCGCGGCTGACCATGAAGCCGTGCCCGGAGCGCACGTCCCAGCAGGTCATGCCGTCGTCGCGGCTGGTGCAGGCGACATTCCCGTCGACCGCGGTCTGGCCGTACTCGAGCGTCTCCGCGCCCTCGGCCCCGACCGTCCCCTCGCAGTCGAGGGCGACCTCTTCGCCGGTCGCGCGGATCGTGAACTGGGAGTCGCCGCAGTCCTCGACGTCCTCGTCGTAGCGGGTCTCCTCGAGCGAGCAGGCGACGGTGTCGCCGTCGAGCTCGCAGCGGATGTTCCCCGTGGGCGACTGCACCGCGGACATCTCGAGGGCGTCCTCCGGAGCGGGGGAGACAGGGTCCTCGGTCGGGGACGTGGACTCTTCCGCAGGGCTCGAGCCCTCCGCGGGCTCCTCCGCCGCCGTCGTGGAGCTGTCGCGCTCGTAGCCCTCCTCGTCACCGCTCAGCCAGGCGCGGCCCACGAGACCGCCGACCACGAGCAGCACGAGCACCAGCAGCAGGCAGCCGCCGCAGGCGAACCACATCCGCCGATCGCGTCGGCCCTCGCCGTCGTCGGCCTGCGGTGCCGGGGCCGCCGGGAGGGCGGCTGTCGGGGCGCCGTACGCCGGGCCGGGCGCGGCGACCGGTCCGGGCGCCTCGCGGTCCGGGGTCGACGGGAGCGGCACCACGCCCGAGGAGGGCGCGATCCGCACGGTCCCCGTGGGGCCGGCGGCCGCGGTCGTGGCCGCGGCCGGGGCCGGCGCCTCCTGCGGAACAGGGGTCCAGGCGGCGGTCGCCTCCGGATCCGCCGCGGACGGGGTCGAGTCCGGGGCGCTCGCGAGGTCGCCCCAGGCGGAGGTCTCGGGACCGGACTCGAACGCGGGGGAGTCCGTGACGATCGGGTGGCGGCGGGTGGCGTCGGGATCCTCGGACGGCTCCGCGCCCACGGTTCCCTCCTCGCCCCGCGCTCCCTCCGCCTGCTCGAGCGCCTGGCGCGCCTCGGGGGAGGTGGCGAGGATCCAGTCCTTCGCGACCTGCGGCGTGGCGGGGTTCAGGACCAGCGGCACCTGCAGCTCGGGGTGGTGCTGGGCCAGCTCGAGGAGCCGTTCAGGGCTCGTCGCGGGGTCCGCGGCCTCCTGCGCGGTCGTCCGGGGCTCTGCCACCGTGCTCTCCCTTCGTCCCGCGGCGCACCGGCGGCGTCGCGTCGACCGACGAGGATGGCACACGTGTCCGGACGGCGGCAGGGATCGGGAAGCGTCTCGGACGCAGATCACTGCCGCCGTCGGGGTCAGACGAGCGCGGTTTCCTGCGGGGCGGATCAGCCCTCCGGGGCCACCACGGGCAGGGCCGTGGTGGACGTCATCGGCTCGCCGTGAGCATCCAGGGGCCGCATCTTGAGCCAGAAGTAGCCGTGACCGGCGAGGGTCAGGGTGAGGGCGCCGTCCGGGGTCACGGCCGGGAACTCGTGCCCGCCGAAGAGGTCGCGGATCGTGCGCCGCTCCATCCCCACCAGGTCGAGGGCCGCCGTCACCGGCTGGGCCGACAGGTTGAACACGCACAGCAGCGTCTCGGCGTGCTCGTCCGCGTCCTCGCCGTGATCGGCCCCGTCGTAGGTGCGGGTGAAGGCCAGCACCCGCTCGCTGTCCGCGGCGACCGCCCGGTACTCGCCCATGCCGAAGGCCGCGTGCTCGCGCCGCACCGCGAGCATCCAGCGCACGAAGTGCAGCAGCGAGCCGGAGTGCGCCATCTGCGCCTCGACGTTCACGGTCACGTAGTGGTGGACCAGATTCTGGATCACCGGGAGGTACAGCTTGCCCGGGTCCGCGATCTCGCTGAAGCCGGCATTGCGGTCCGGGGTCCACTGCATCGGGGTGCGCACGGCGTCGCGGTCCTCGAGCCAGATGTTGTCGCCCATCGCGATCTCGTCCCCGTAGTAGAGGAACGGCGAGCCGGGCAGGGACAGCAGCAGGGCGTGGATCAGCTCCAGCTCCGAGCGGGAGTTGTCCAGCAGCGGGGCCAGACGCCGACGGATTCCGACGTTCGCCCGCATCCGCGAGTCCGGCGCGTACCAGCCGAGCATCGCCGAGCGGTCCTCGGGCGAGACCATCTCGAGGGTCAGCTCGTCGTGATTGCGCAGGAAGGTTCCCCACTGGGCGCCGCGCGGGATCTCCGGGGTGTCGGCGAGGATGTCGATGATGTGCCGGGCGCTGCCCTCGCGCAGCGCGTAGAACAGGCGCGGCATCACCGGGAAGTGGAAGCACATGTGGCACTCGGGCTTCTCCGGGGTGCCGAAGTACTCGACCACGTCCGCCGGCCACTGGTTCGCCTCCGCGATGATCACGCGGCCCGGCCAGTGCTCATCCACGTACGCGCGCAGTTCGGCGAGGAACTCGTGGGTCGCCGGGAGGTTCTCCCCGTCGGTCCCCTCCTCCTCGAAGAGGTACGGGATCGCGTCGGCCCGGAAGCCGTCGATGCCCTTGTCGAGCCAGAACCGCACCACGTCGAACATCGCCCGACGCACGGCGGGGTTCTCGAAGTTGAGGTCCGGCTGGTGGGAGAAGAACCGGTGCCAGAAGAACTGCCGGCGCACCGGATCGAAGGACCAGTTGCTCTCCTCCGTGTCCACGAAGATGATCCGCGCCTCGGAGTACTTCTCGTCGGTGTCGGACCAGACGTAGAAGTCGCCGTAGGGCCCCTCGGGATCGGAGCGGGACTCGAGGAACCAGGGGTGCTTGTCGCTGGTGTGGTTCATCGGCAGGTCGATGATCACGCGGATCCCACGACGGTGCGCCTCGGAGACCAGCCGCTCGAAGTCGGTGATCGAGCCGAACTCCGGCAGCACCTGCTCGTAGTCGGAGATGTCGTAGCCGCCGTCCCGCAGCGGGGAGGCGAAGAAGGGCGGCAGCCACAGGCAGTCGATGCCCAGCCACTGCAGGTAGTCGAGGCGCTCGATGAGCCCGGTGAAGTCGCCGGTGCCGTCCCCGTTGCCGTCGGCGAAGGCGCGCACGAGCACCTCGTAGAACACGGCGCGGCGGTACCAGTGGGGGTCGTAGTCGACCCCGGGGCCCTGCGGCGAGAACTGGGAGAGATTCAGGGGCATCGGGTCCTCCGCGTGGACGGGGCGAGGGCGTCGCCGACGGGACGGGCACTCCCAGCCTAGAGCCCTCCGTACCATGGGCGCAGGCCCGACGCGGGCGTCGGGGAGATCAGGAGGGGACGAGGGGACATGGAGCAGTCGGATCAGGGGTGGAGCGGGGGCGGGACGGCCGGGGGGCCGTCCTCGCCGTCCTGGGGACAGCAGGCGGGCCCGCAATGGGGGCAGCCGGGTCAGACGGGACAACCGGGCCAGTCGGGACAACCGGGCCAGCAATGGGGGCAGGCCCCGGGCGGCCCCGCTCCGTCCGGCGGAGGACGCTCCCGGCAGTGGATTGTGCTCGGCTGCGCCGGTCTCGTGGTGATCCTGCTGATCGTGGCGATCACGGGCGGGATAATCGTGCTGGTCTCGCAGCGCGGAGGCGGCGAGGAGGAGACGAGCGCGGCGCCGCAGTCGACCGTCTTCGAGACCGAGGACTTCCGCCTCGAGTACCCCGCGGACTGGGTGACCCATGAGGTCACCGCCGAGGACGCGGACTTCGGCAAGCTCCTGCAGGTCACCGACGTGGAGATCGCCCCGGAGGACGAGTTCGACCACTTCCCGCCCAACAGCCTCGAGGTCTACAAGTTCGAGAGCGACGTGCACGCCGAGGTCGAATGCGAGATGCAGGCGATCTGGGCGGGCTTCAGCTGGGACGAGTCCGGGGACGAGGGCGTCCTCGAGGACCCGCAGCTCGGCGGCCGCCCGGTGCACGGCTACACCAAGTCCGGGGAGCACGACGGGGCCGACGCGATCACCGAGGGCTTCTGCGTCGACGTGGGTGACGAGATCGTCCAGGTGGCCGTCGAGACCCACGGTTCCACCGAGATCTCCCCCGCCCTGCGCGAAATCCTCGACAGCTGGACCTGGGTGGGAGAGGGCTGAGGGCAGACCCGCGGACCGGGCGGGGCGGCCGGTTCGGCGCCAGCTCGCCTCAGCGAACCGTCCAGTCGATCTCTGCGCCGCCCTGCGCACGGAGCAGGGCGTTCGCCTGCGAGAACGGGCGTGACCCGAAGAAGCCGCGCGAGGCCGAGAGCGGACTCGGATGCGGGCTCGCGACGTGCGGCACCTCGCCCAGCAAGGGGATCAGCGACTGCGCGTCCCGACCCCACAGGATCGTAACGAGCGGCCCGCCGCGATCCACGAGGGAGCGGATCGCGAGCTCCGTGACCTCCTCCCAGCCGCGGCGGCGATGGGAGGCGGCCGCGCCAGGTCGCACCGTGAGCACCCGGTTCAGCAGCATCACGCCCTGGTCCTGCCAGGAGGAGAGATCGCCGTGGGCGGCCGGGGAGATTCCCAGGTCAGATCGCAGCTCGGTATAGATGTTCGCGAGGGAGCGCGGCAGCGGCCGCACGTCCCGCTCGACCGCGAAGCTCAGCCCGATCGGATGGCCCGGCGTCGGGTAGGGGTCCTGGCCGACGACCAGCACCCGCACCTCGGAGAGGGGGCGGGTGAAGGCCCGCAAAACGAGGTCCCCGGCGGGCAGGTAGCCGTGCCCCGCCTCGACCTCGCCGCGGAGGAACTCCCCGATCGCGTGGATCCGCTCCTCGGCGGGGGCCAGGGCGGCGGCCCAGTCGGGGGCGATGATCTCGGCGAGCGGCTGCGGCATGCCGCCAGTCTGCCAGGCACGTCACCCTCCGGCGCGCCGGAGCGGGACGGCGCGAGCGGCCGCGTACTGTCGATCCATGCCCGTCCCGTCCCCCTCCGCGTCGTCGCCCTCCCCGGGCGACCCCGCCCCGGAGCTGTCGGCGCAGGAGCTCGCGATCCTCGCGCTCGAGGGGCGCACCTTCCGCTACGTCGGCGCGAAGGAGCGGGCGATCCGTGAGGAGATCGGCATCTCCAAGGTCGCCTACTACGTGCGGCTCAACGCCCTGCTCGACGATCCGCGGGCGCTCCGCGCGGCCCCGGCCCTGGTGCACCGGCTGCGCGGCCGACGGGTCTCAGAGCACGGCGAGATCCCCCGCCGCGGCGGCGACCGCGTCGCCTGATCCGCGGGCCGGGTGTCCCGTCGGACACTCCTGATGGGCGTGGGTTCCACGGCCCTCCCGGGGGGAGCGGGTTTAATGGGTCCGTGGCAGATTCCCAGTACCCCTACCCGCCCGACCGATTCGACGACGAGGCGGACGCCGTCGCGTTCCACGGCGCCCACCGCGCCGAGGAGCCGTTCTGGCGCCAGAACCTGCTCTACATCATCATCATCGCGGCGGCCCTGGTGCTGCTCGTGGTGCTGCTGTTCCTGATCGGGAACCTCGGCGGCGGGGGAGGGGACGACCGCTCCCAGGAGCCGACCACCGCCGCGGAGACCACCGCGGAGGAGACCACCGGCGAGGAGTCGGCGGAGGAGTCGGCCTCGGAGGAACCCGCCCCCGTGGCGGACAAGACCGTCCCCGTGCTCGTGATGAACGCCGCGGGCGTCGACGGGCTCGCCGGCGACTGGCGCGACACCCTCGAGGAGAGCGGCTGGGAGGACGTCCAGATCCAGACCGCCGACACGCAGCAGCAGGAGGCCGTGGTCTTCTACCGCGACGAGGCGGACGCCGAGACCGCCCAGGCCCTCGCGCTCGAGGTCGGCGCCGGTGAGGCGCGGCAGAGCGACGAGTTCCAGAACCGGATCACCTTCCTCGCGGTCGAGTCCCCGGGCGCCGGTGCCGAGGAGGGTGACGGCGAGGGCTGAGCCCCCGCTGTGCGCGGTTCCTCCCGGGGTTAGCACTCTCGGGCCGAGAGTGCTTATGATGAGCTGGCACTCGTCGCTCGAGAGTGACAGCACTCGCGAGCGACGGGCCAAGAGCATTCCGGCCCCGTGAGGGACCCGTCGTCGTGGGACATGAACACGGCGGCTGGTGCCGTCCGTCGCGGGCACAGGGTCGGGTGGACACCACACCACACGGGAGAGATTCCACAATGGCCAAGCTCATCGCATACGACGAGGAGGCCCGGCGCGGCCTCGAGCGCGGGATGAACCAGCTCGCCGACGCCGTCAAGGTCACCCTCGGCCCCAAGGGCCGCAACGTCGTGCTCGAGAAGTCCTGGGGCGCCCCCACGATCACCAACGACGGCGTCTCCATCGCCAAGGAGATCGAGCTCGAGGACCCCTACGAGAAGATCGGCGCCGAGCTCGTCAAGGAGGTCGCCAAGAAGACCGACGACATCGCGGGCGACGGCACCACCACCGCCACCGTCCTGGCCCAGGCGCTCGTGCGCGAGGGCCTGCGCAACGTCGCCGCCGGCGCCAACCCGATCGCGCTCAAGCGCGGCATCGACAAGGCCGTGGCCGCCGTCTCCGAGACCCTGCTCGCGCAGGCCAAGGAGATCGAGACCAAGGACCAGATCGCCAACACCGCCGCCATCTCCGCGGCCGACCCGGCGATCGGCGAGCTCATCGCCGAGGCCCTCGACAAGGTCGGCAAGGAGGGCGTGATCACGGTCGAGGAGTCCAACACCATGGGCCTCGAGCTGGAGCTCACCGAGGGCATGCGGTTCGACAAGGGCTACATCTCGCCCTACTTCGTCACCGACGCCGACCGTCAGGAGACCGTGCTCGAGGATCCCTACATCCTCCTGCTCTCCTCCAAGGTCTCCACCGTCAAGGACCTGCTGCCGCTGCTGGAGAAGGTCATCCAGTCCGGCAAGCCGCTCGCGATCATCGCCGAGGACGTCGAGGGCGAGGCCCTCGCGGTGCTCGTCGTCAACAAGCTCAAGGGCTCCTTCAAGTCCGTGGCCGTCAAGGCCCCCGGCTTCGGCGACCGCCGCAAGGCGATGCTCGAGGACATGGCCATCCTGACCGGTGGCCAGGTCATCGCCGAGGAGGTCGGCCTCAAGCTCGAGACCGCGGGTCTCGAGCAGCTCGGCCAGGCGCGCAAGATCGTCGTCACCAAGGACGAGACCACCATCGTCGAGGGCGCCGGCGAGGCCGACCGCATCGCCGGTCGCGTCTCCCAGATCCGCACCGAGATCGAGAACTCGGACTCGGACTACGACCGCGAGAAGCTCCAGGAGCGCCTCGCGAAGCTGGCCGGCGGCGTGGCCGTCATCAAGGCCGGCGCCGCGACCGAGGTGGAGCTCAAGGAGCGCAAGCACCGCATCGAGGATGCCGTGCGCAACGCCAAGGCCGCCGTCGACGAGGGTATCGTCGCGGGCGGCGGCGTGGCGCTGCTGCAGGCCGGCAAGGACACCTTCGCCACCCTCGCGCTCGAGGGCGACGAGGCCACCGGCGGCGCCATCGTCAAGGTCGCCATCGAGGCCCCGCTCAAGCAGATCGCGGTCAACGCCGGCCTCGAGGGCGGCGTCGTGGCGGAGAAGGTCAAGAACCTCCCCGTCGGCCAGGGCCTGAACGCCGCCACCGGTGAGTACGAGGACCTGCTCGCCGCCGGCATCATCGATCCGGTCAAGGTCACCCGCTCCGCGCTGCAGAACGCGGCGTCCATCGCGGGCCTGTTCCTGACCACCGAGGCCGTCGTGGCCGACAAGCCGGAGCCGGTCAAGGCTCCCGCGGGCGGCGACGACATGGGCATGGGCGGCATGGGCGGCATGATGTGATCCAGCCTCACGGCTGATCATCTGCCGCTCCCCCCGAGCGACCTGCGGGCCCCGATCCTCTCCGGAGGGTCGGGGCCCGTCGGCGTTCCCTCCGTTGCCCTGGTGCTCCGTTGACCTGGTGCTCCGTTGCCCTGGCGCCCTGGTGCTCGCGGTCGTCTGCTGGAACTCCGCGCCCTGCGTGACCCCAGGCTCTGTGGGGCCTTGAGCTCACGCCTGGTACGGAGTTCCAGCAGGGCCGGGGCGGGCGAGGGTCGACCCCGGGGAGCTGCTGCGCGAGGATGGAGGGATGACGATGCGGAGCGACGACGCCCTGACCACCGGCCTGACCACCCGCCCGACCACCGGCACGACCCCGACCCCGACGCCGACGACTGACCCCACCCCAGCCCCTGCGACCCTGCGCGTGCTGACCCAGAACCTCCGGTACGCGGACCCGTCGGTGCCGCCCGAGCACCCGGACCACTGGCCGAGCCGCGCCCCGGTCCTCGCCGAGCTGCTGCGCGCGGCCGATGCCGACGTGATCGGCACCCAGGAGGTGCTCGCCGCCCAGATCCCGCTGCTGGACGAGGTGCTCGGCGCGACCCATCTGCGCCTGGGCATCGGCCGCGAGGGCGGCGGCCGGGGGGAGCACAACCTGCTGCTCCTGCGGCGGGAGCGCTTCGACCTGCTGGACTGGGACCAGTTCTGGCTGTCGGAGGATCCGGCGCGGATCGGCTCGCAGGGCTGGGACGGGCACTGCCCACGGATCGCGGTGTGGGCGCGGGTCCGGGACCGGTGGACCGGCGGGGAGCTGGTCTTCGCCGTCACCCATCTCGACCATGCGGGGGAGCGGGCCCGGGAGAAGGGCGCGGGACTGCTCGCTCAGCGCCTGCGGGAGGCGGCGGACGGCGCGCCGACGCTGCTGATGGGAGACTTCAACGCCGCCGGCGGGGACAGCACGCCGTGGCGGGTGCTGCGCGATGCCGGCTTCGCGGACGCGCACGACGTCGCCGGGACGAAGGTCGGCGAGGACATCGGCACCTTCCCCGACTATGGCGCGCCGGAGGTGGGCGGCATCCGGATCGACTGGATCCTCACCCGAGGCCTCGCGGTCCAGGAGTACGAGGCGTCCGTCCCCCGGCGGCAGGGACGGGCCGCGAGCGATCACGCGACGGTCACCGCGCGCGTGCGGCCGACGGGGGTCTGAGCGCCCGGCTCACATGTCGCGCGCGGAGGTGACCAACTGCGTGCCGTCGACGTACACCACGGTCAGCTCGAGCATGTCGCCGGCCTCGGAGATGTTCGCGCTCTGCACGAGGCCGGGCTGCACCTCGACCCAGCCCCCTGGGCAGTCTTCGACCTCTCCGTCGAGCGTCGCGGCGAGTCCGGCGACGGCACGGTGCCCCGTCACCTCACAGCCCCCAGGCCTCCGCGAGCAGCTCGAGGCCGCGCATCCGGTGCTCGGGATCGAAGTAGTTCGCGGTGACGATCAGCTCGTCGGCCTCGGTCGCGGCGACGATCGCCTCGAGCTGCTCGACGACGCTCGCGGGCGAGCCGACGGCGCGGATCGAGAGGGTCTGCTCGACCTGGGAGAGGAGATGGTCGGGGACCGTGCCCTCGAGATCCCGGGGCGGCTGCATGGCCTGCCGCTGCCCGGTGACGACCCCGAGGAACTGCTGCACGTTGGTGGTGAACAGGCGCTGCGCCTCCGCGTCGGTCGGGGCGATGACCACGTTCACGCCGACCATCGTGCGGGGCGCCTCGAGCTGGGCGGCGTCGCTCTGCGTCGCCGAGAACTGCTCGCGGTACACGCGCAGCGCTTCGAGGTACTGGAAGGGCGCGAAGTGAGAGGCGACGGAGAAGGGCATGCCCAGCTGCGCCGCGAGGCGCGCACCGTTCGTGGTCGAGCCGAGGATCCACATCGGCACCTCGGTGCCCTCGGCGACGCCCGCCCGGATCGGGAGGGTGCCGCTGGGCTCGGCCCGGGACCAGTCGCGCATCTGCTCGACGGCGGCGACGAAGGCGCCGGGCTCCGCCGAGGTGCGGGCCAGCAGCTGCGCCGTGTACTGGTCGGTGCCGGGCGCGCGGCCGAGCCCCAGGTCGATGCGGTCTCCGTGGAACTGGACGAGGGTGCCGAACTGCTCGATCACGGCGAGCGGGGAGTGGTTGGGGAGCATGATGCCGCCGGAGCCGACGCGGATCCGCTCGGTGAGGGAGGCGGCGCGGTCGATGAGCAGGCTGGTCGCGCTCGAGGCGAGGGTCGCTGCGTTGTGGTGCTCGGCGTACCAGTAGCGGGCGTATCCGGAGCGGTCGGCGGTCTGCGCGGCGCGCATCGAGGTGTCGATCGCCTCGCGCGTGCTCTGCCCCTCGCTGAGGGGCACCAGATCCAGGATCGACAGCGGGACGTGGGGGATGCTCATGGCGCGAGCCTAGCCAGCTCCGACGCCGCGCGGCGGGCGAGCGGAGCGGGGGAAGGATCACCCGAGATCAGTCCGCGGAACGGGAAGATCCGGGGGTGCGGGGGCGTTGCGCCTGCCGTGAGACTCTCCCTCCTGGACCGCTCCCGCACGCGCGCGGGCATGCCGGAGGCGTCGGCCCTCGCCCACAGCGTGGAGCGGGCCGTGGCCGCGGAGGAGCTCGGTTACCACCGCTTCTGGGTCGCCGAGCACCATGCCGTCCCGGGGATCGCGTCAGGCTCCCCGGCGGTGCTGCTCGCCGCGATCGGCCAGCGCACCGGGCGGATCCGCCTCGGCTCGGGCGGGGTGATGCTGCCCAACCACCGCCCGCTCGTCGTCGCCGAGCAGTTCCTCATGCTCGAGGCGCTCACCCCGGGCCGGGTGGACCTGGGGCTGGGTCGCTCCCTCGGATTCACCGCCCCCGTCCGGGAGGCACTGGGCCGCACCGAGGCGAGCACGGAGCAGTTCGCCGACGAGGTGGCGGAGGTGCGCGCGCTCCTCGAGGGCACGGCCGCGCTCACCGCCCGGCCCGTCACCGCGAGCCCGCCCCCGCTGCACCTCCTGGCCACGGGCGCCGGTCTCGAGCTCGCCGCCCGGCTCGGTCTCGGCGTGGTCCTCGGCGGGCCGGTGCTCGCGGCCGACGACCTCGGCGAGCGCCTCGACGGCTACCGGCGCGCCTTCCGCTCGCATCGGGGGAGCGCGCCGCACGTGATGCTGTCCCTCGATCTGCTCGTCGCCGACACCGACGCGGAGGCGCGCGAGCTGGCGCTGTCGGAGGTGTGGGCGATGGTCGCCTCCCGTCGCACCGGCGCCTTCCCACCGCTCGAGGATCCCCTCTCGATCCTGTCGGCGGAGCGGACCGCCCGAGAGTCGGCGCAGCTCGAGCGCGGGCTCGCGACCGCCTGGGCGGGCAGCCCGGGGACGCTCCGACCGCGGATCGAGCGGCTGCTCGAGCGATCGCGGGCCGACGAGATCCTCGCCGCGGGTGCGGCCTTCGACCGCGCGGCGCTCGCCGACTCCGACCAGCGGGCCATGGCGCTGCTGGGCTGAGCGGTTCAGGCGGGCGGGCGCAGGTTCGCGTCGTCGTCCCCGTGGATCGGCACGTGCGCCTCGGGGATGTCCTCGTAGCTCGCCGGGTCGGAGATCGGCTCGAGGTGGGTGAGCACGGTGAGGGTGGGCATCGCGCGCATCAGCTCGTGCTCGAGCTCCTCGATGTAGTCGTGGCCCTGCTTGACCGTCCACTCGTCCGGCACCAGGACGTGCACGTTCATGTACTTCTCCTGCCCGGCCTCGCGGGTCTGCAGGCCGTGGAAGGTGACGGTCCCGTCGGTGCGGCGGCGGAGGATGTCGGCGATGACCTCGTTCTCCTCGTCAGGCAGCGCTTTGTCCAGCAGGCCCGAGACGGACTCGGAGATCAGCCCGATGCCGGTGACGATGATGTTCACGCCGACGGCGAAGGCGACGATCGGGTCCAGCCGGTCCCAGCCGGTCAGCACCACGAGGCCGACGCCGAAGAGCACGCCCGCGCTCGTGACCACGTCGGTCATGAGGTGCTTGCCGTCGGCGCGCAGGGTGATCGAGTTGTGGGTGCGGCCCGCGCGCAGCAGCACGAGGGCGACGCCGCCGTTGATCAGGCTCGCGACCACGCTGATCGCGAGGCCCCAGCCGACGTTCTGGAGCGGCTGCGGGTTCAGGAAGCGCTCGACCGAGGTCACCAGGATCACCGCGGCGGCGAGGAAGATCATCACGCCCTCGACGGCGGCGGAGAAGTACTCGGCCTTCGCCCGCCCGTAGAGGAACCGCTCGGTCGCCGGACGGATCGCGACGCGCAGGGCGATCAGCGCGACCACGGCCGCGACCAGGTTCACCACGGACTCGGCGGCGTCGGAGAGCAGTCCCACCGAGCCGGTCATGAGCCAGGCCCCGGCCTTGAGGGAGATGGTGAGGACGGCGGCGGCGATCGACAGCCAGGCGAACCGGGTGAGGTCCACGCGCTGCGGCGCGGGGCGGGCCGGGGGAGCGGCGGCGGTCATCGGGGATCCTTCCGGGGCGGGTCGGGGGCGAGGGAGCCGTCGGGAGCGATGTGCTCGAAGATCTGCTCGACGAGCTGGACCACGTGCGGGTCCTCGACCGTGTAGTAGCTGTGGCGGCCCTCCCGGGTCGCCGAGACGATGCCCGTCAGCCGCAGCTTGCGCAGGTGCTGGCTCGTGGTGGGCAGGCTCAGCCCGACCCGCTCCGCCAGCGCCCCGACGTCGTAGCGACCGGTGCTCATGAGCTGGACCAGGTGGAGCCGGGCCGGGCTCGCGAGCATCGCGAAGGTGTCCGCGGCCGCGGCGAGCTGCGGCTCGGTGGGGGCGGGGCGCAGCTCGCCCGGGGTCGTCGTCATGGCCGACATCCTCGCCGACGTTTCGTCATTCGCGCAACTGACGAAGTGTTGGATGTGGCGCGGCCGACGGGGGAGCGAGCTCCGGGTCGGGGTGGAGGGGCCCTGGCGGAGTGCGGGTCGCGTCAGAGGACGACGCGGGTGGGCTTGCCCTTCACCGGCAGGCCCGCACGGCGGTACGCGCGGAAGCCGCCGACCAGGTCCGTCGCGCGGGAGAAGCCGAGATCGCGCAGGTCCCGGGCGGCGAGCGAGGAGTAGTACCCCTCGTTGCACACCAGGATCACCAGGTCGTCAAGGCCGGGGCCGCCGTCCATCCGATGCGCGGAGCCTGGATCGAGCCGCCACTCGAGCACCAGGCGCCCCATGACGGTCGCGCCGGGGATGTGGCCCTCGGGCTCGCGGGTCCGCTCGGAGCGGAGGTCGATCACGTGGGCGCCGTGCGCGATGAGATCCGGCAGATCGGCGGGCTCCACGCGGTCCACGCCGCGCCGCGAGGCCTCGAGCACCTCGTCGATCGAGCGGTGTGCGGGCACCTCCGCGCGCCGACGGCCGACGGGCCGATCCGTGAAGGAGGACCCGTCGGCCGCCGCAGACGAGGAGGTCACCGGCCGCGGCGCGAGGAGAAGGCCGCGAGGCCGCCGCCCGAGGAGGAGCCGCCGGTCGAGGTCGAGTAGACGCTGCCCGAGCCGGAGCGACCCTGGCCGCCGCTGCGACCCCGGCCCTGACCGCCGCGCGAGCCCTGCCCGCCGCGGCCGCCCTGGCCTCCGGACTCGCCGCGACCGCGACCCTGGCCCTGACCCTGCTGACCCCGCTGGCCCGAGTTCTCGCCGCCGCGGCCGCCCTGGCTCCGGCCCTCGCCGGAGCGTGCGCCCTGGCCACCGCGACCACGGCCCTCGCCGCCGCCCTGGCCGCCGCGACCGCCACGTCCCTGGCCGCCGCCCTGACCGCGTCCGCGACCACGACCGCCGCCGGGGATGCCCGCCTCGCGGCGCGCCTGCTCCTCGGGGCTGTCCTCGGTGACCGGTCCGCGCGGCTCATGGGTCTCGACCCGCTGGCCCGGGGCGAGTGCGGTCAGCACCGGGCTCGCCGCGGTCACGCCCTGGTGGCGGGTCGGGGTGATCCCGGCCTTGCGCATCAGGTCGTGGACGTCCTTCCGCTGCTCCGGGGTCTGCACGGTGATGACGGTGCCGGACTCGCCGGCCCGCGCGGTGCGGCCCGAGCGGTGCAGGTAGGCCTTGTGCTCGATGGGCGGATCGGCGTGGACCACGAGCGCGACCTCGTCGACGTGGATGCCGCGCGCGGCGATGTCGGTGCAGACCATCGTGGTCGCGGTGCCCGAGCCGAAGGCCTCGAGGTTCCGGGTGCGGGCGTTCTGCGAGAGGTTGCCGTGCAGGTCCACCGCGTCGACGCCGCGGGCGGCGAGCTTGCGGGCGAGGTTCTTCGCGCCGTACTTGGTGCGGGTGAACATGATCGTGCGGCCCGGCGCGGCGGCGAGGTCGCGCAGCACGTCGAAGCGGGCGGTCGGGTCGACCTCGAGGACGTGGTGCTCCATGGTGCCGACGGGGCTCGTGGCCGGGTCGGCGGAGTGGGTGACCGGGTCGTGCAGGAACTGCTGGACGATCTTGTCCACGCCGGCGTCGAGGGTCGCGGAGAACAGCATGCGCTGTCCCTTCGCGGGGGTCGCCGCGAGGATCCGGCGCACCATCGGCAGGAAGCCCATGTCGGCCATGTGGTCGGCCTCGTCGATCACGGTGATCTCGATGGCGGAGAGGTCGGCGTGGCCCTGGCCCATCAGATCCAGCAGGCGGCCGGGGCAGGCGATGAGCACGTCGACTCCGCTGGCGAGGGCTTTGACCTGCGGGTTCTGCCCCACGCCGCCGAAGACGACGGTGCTGCGGAGCTTCCCGGCGCGCTCGAGCGGGGCGAGCGAGTCGGCGATCTGCGAGGCCAGCTCGCGGGTCGGCGCGAGCACCAGCGAACGCGGCCGACGCGCCTGGCGGCGGCGCGGCTCGGCGAGCAGGCGGGCGACCAGCGGGAGGAGGAAGGCGTAGGTCTTGCCCGAGCCGGTGCGGCCGCGGCCGAGCACGTCGCGACCCGCGAGGGAGTCGGGCAGCGTCGCCGCCTGGATCGGGGTGGGGGAGGTGATGCCCTGCGGAGCGAGTGCTTCGACGAGGGCGGTGGGCACGCCGAGGCGTGCGAAGTCAGAGGTGGTCACGAGGATCCGTTCTGCGTGGTGCGTCCCGCCCGGTGCGCCCGTGGCCCGGCGCCGTTCAGGCGGGGGAGGGTCTGCGCAGTCGCCCGTGACGGGGACCTGTGCCGCGGCGGGGTGACGGCACTCGAGCTCCACGGTAGGGGCCGCCCCGCCCGGTGGCGAGACCGGGGCCCGCCGATGTGAGATACCCCGGCTCCCGCAGCGGAGCGTCGCGGGGACGTAGGGTGCGAGCACCGGGAGAGCTGGAGGACCGATGGCCCGCAGGGTGAGCATCAAGGACGTCGCCGAGAGGGCGGGCGTGTCCTGGAAGACCGTGTCGAACGTCGTCAACGAGCGGCCCGTGGTCCGCCCGGAGACCCGGGAGCGGGTCCTGGCGGCGATCGAGGAGCTCGGCTACGTCCCCAACCAGGTCGGCCGCGAGCTGCGCGGCGGGCCGACGGGATCCCTCGCGCTCGTGGTCCCCGAGCTGCAGAACCCGTACTTCGCCCGTCTCGCCGAGCGGATGCAGGCCGCCGCCCGGGCCCGCGGGCGCACCGTGAGCGTCGAGGTGTCCTTGCACAGCGCCGCGACCGAGCGCGCCCACATCAGCGGCCGCAGCTCGCGCCCGGTGGACGCCGTGGTCATCTCCCCGTCGGCCCTGACCGCCGAGGACCTGCGCGATCGCACCTCCGGCCCGCCCGTGGTGCTGCTCGGCGAGATGCTGCTCGCCGCCCCGGACATCGTGCACGTGGCGATCGACAACGTCGCTTCCGCCGCCGAGGTGGTGCGCCACCTGGTGGCCGCCGGCCACCGTCGGCTGCTGTTCCTGGGGGCCGACGAGGGGCGCCGCTCCACGGGCGCCGACCGCCTCGTCGGCCTCCGCCTCGCGAGCACCGAGGCCGGGCTCGACGAGGACCCGGCGCTGATCCGTCACGTGAGCGACTGGACGCGGGAGGGTGGTCGCGACGAGATCGCCGCGGCGCTCGCCGAGGGCCTCGACTTCGATGCCGTCGTGGCCGGGAACGACCTGCTCGCCATCGGTGCGCTGATCGCCCTGCTCGATGCGGGGCGCCGCGTCCCCGAGGACGTCGCCGTGGTCGGCTGGGACGACCTGGTCGAAGCGGCGTGGACGCGCCCGGCGCTGACGACCGTCGCCCCCGACCTCGACGCCCTCGTCGCCGCCGCCCTCGACGCGGCCCTCGCCGCCCCCGCCGAGCGCGAGGGCGTCGAGCGGGTGATCGCGCACCGGCTCGTCGAGCGCGGCACCACCCGCTGACCCGCGCCCCGCACGCTCGTGCCCGTCGGCCGCGTCCACCTCGCGATTCCCACGTTGCACTTCGCGCTGGGGTGCGGTTGACTGACTCCTGACAGCCCGTACGGCGCACCGTGCGCCGAGGCCTCAGCGCCGAGTCCCCTCGACCCCAGGAGCAGTCCGTGCCCGACCAGAACCCCACCCTGCCGGAGTCGCTCTCCGCGCTCTTCGCCCGAGCCGACGAGCTGGCCGCCCAGCTCGATGCGCCGCTCTCCGCGGCGGCGGACGTGCCCCGCCCAGAGCATCCGCGCCCTCAGCTGCAGCGTTCCGCCTGGCTGAGCCTCAACGGCACCTGGCAGTTCGAGATCGACCGCAGCGACACGGGTCGCGAGCGCGGGCTGCTCGACGCCGAGCTCGCCACCACCATCACCGTGCCCTTCGCGCCGGAGACCGCGGCCTCCGGCATCGGCGACCGCGACTTCCTCGAGGCCGTCTGGTACCGCCGCACGGTCGCTATCCCCGCCGACTGGGACGGCCTGCGCCCGATCCTCCGCTTCGAGGCCGTCGATCAGGACGCGACCGTGTGGGCGAACGGCGTGGAGGTCGCCCGCCACCGCGGCGGCTTCACCCCCTTCGCGGCCGATCTCTCGCAGGTCCCGGGCGTCGGCGCCAGCAGCGAGGTGACCGTGGTGGTCCGCGCCCGCGACCCGCACGATCAGCCCCAGGCCCGCGGCAAGCAGTCCACCTGGTTCCGGCCCACGCACGCCAACTACCACCGCACCACCGGCATCTGGCAGAGCGTCTGGCTCGAGGGCGTCCCCGTCGACGAGATCCGCTCGCTGCGCATCCTCCCCTCGCTCGCCGCGGCCTCCTTCGCGATCGACGTGCCGCTCTCGCGCAGCACCCCCGGCACCACCCTCGAGGTCATCGCCTCCGTCCCCGGCGGCGGGGCGGTCGCGCGCACCTCCGTCCGCGCCGACCTCGACCTCGCCCCGCACCTCTCGCTCACGATCCCGTCGGAGCACGTGCGCGTGTGGGGCCCCGGCGCCCCCGAGCTGTACGCGCTGCAGGTGCGGCTGCTGGACGCCGCCGGTGGCGTGCTCGACGAGGTCCGCTCCTACGCGGGCCTGCGCTCGACCTCGCTGAACGCCCACGAGTACCGCCTCAACGGCGAGAAGGTCTTCCAGCGCCTGGTCCTGGACCAGGGGTATTGGGAGGAGACTTTCATGACCACGCCGACGGACTCCGCCTTCACCACCGACATCCGCCTGGCGATGGAGGCCGGCTTCAACGGCGCCCGACTCCACCAGAAGGTCTTCGAGCAGCGCATGCTGTTCTGGGCCGACCTGCACGGCTACCTCACCTGGGGTGAGTTCGGCGACTGGGGCGTCTCGGGCCTCGGCCCGCTCGGCGACAACCAGCAGCCCACCGCCTCCTTCATCGGGCAGTGGATCGAGGCGGTCTCCCGCGACATCAACCACCCCTCGATCATCGGCTGGTGCCCCCTCAACGAGACCCACCAGATCCTCCACGACCGCTACACCCAGCTCGACACCGTCACCCAGGCGATGTACGACGCGACCAAGCTCGCCGACCCCTCGCGGCCCGTGCTCGATGCCTCCGGCTACTCGCACCGGGTGCGCGGGGCCGACGTGTACGACTCGCACTCCTACGAGCAGGACCCGGAGCGCTTCCGTGTCGAGCAGTCCGGACTCGCCGAGGGGCGGCCCTTCGCGAACCGGCGCGACCTCGCGCCCGACGAGTACCCCTTCGCCGACGGCGAGTTCTCCCTGCCCTTCGCCGGCCAGCCGTACTTCGTCTCCGAGTACGGCGGCATCTGGTGGAACGAGCAGGAGGCCCGCGAGGCCGCCGAGGCCGAGCGCGCCGGCAACAACGCCGCCGAGTCGTGGGGCTACGGCCAGCGGATCGCGAGCGAGGCGGAGCTTTACGAGCGCTTCGAGGGGCTCACCCGCGTGCTGCTCGAGGACCCCCTCATGTTCGGCTACTGCTACACGCAGATGACCGATGTGTTCCAGGAGAAGAACGGCATCGTCGACTTCGCCCGCGGGCGCAAGCTCGACCTGGCCCGCCTCCGCGCCGTCCAGGAGAAGACCGCGGCGTACGAGGCGGACTGACCCGGAAATCCGCTGGCCCGGGTCGCCGCCGCCGACCACCATGGGCTCATGATCGATCAGAGCCGACTCTGGGACGCCGACGCGGCCTCCTCCTACGACACCCCCGGTGAGGGGATGTTCGCCCCGGAGGTGCTCGGGCCCACCGTGGCCCGCCTCGCCGCGCTCGCGGCGGGCGGGCCCGCGCTCGAGCTCGCGATCGGCACGGGCCGCGTGGCGATCCCGCTGCACGAGGCGGGCGTCCCGGTGACCGGGATCGAGCTGTCGGAGGCGATGATCGCGCGGCTGCGGGAGAAGGTCACCGCCGACGAGATCCCCGTGGTCTCCGGGGACATGACCACGGCCGCGGCGGGGACGGGGTTCTCCCTCGCGTACCTGGTCTTCAACACCATCGCGAACCTGCTCACGCAGGAGGAGCAGGTGGCCTGTTTCCGCAATGCCGCCCGCCACCTCGCCCCGGGCGGATGCTTCGTCGTCGAGCTGTGGGTGCCGCAGCTGCGCTCGCTCGCCCCGGGCCACGGCGGCACCGTCGAGGTCTCCGAGCCGGGCTACCTGCTCGTCGACACCTACGACACCCTTGCCCAGCAGGTCATCTCCCATCACGTGCGCTTCGATCCCGCCGTGGACGGCGGGCGCGAGGCGCGGATCGGCCGGACCCCGCACCGCTACGTGTGGCCCGCGGAGCTCGATCTCATGGCGCAACTGGCAGGATTCCGTCTCGAGGAGCGCTGGGCGGACTGGGACCGCAGCGCGTTCACCGTCGACTCCCGCAGCCACGTCTCCGTGTACCGCCTGACCGAAGGGACCGCATGACTCAGGATCTCACCGCCCTCACCCTCGAGGACGTCCCCGCGCTCACCGACCTGATGAACGCGATCGATGCCCACGAGGGCTTCGGGGAGCCCGCCGAGGAGCCCAGCATGCGCGAGTGGCTCACCATGCCCGATCTCGACCTCGCCACCGACTCGGTGGCCGTGCGCGAGGACGGCCGGCTGATCGCGGCCGGCCTGCTCGACGTGGGCGCTTCCCTCGACCGGGACGGGCGCGTGCGCTGCCAGCTGATGGGCGGGGTGCACCCCGAGCGCCGCCGTCGGGGCCTCGGCACGGCCGTGCTGGACCGGCTCGAGACCCGCGCCGCGGCGCTCGCCGCGCAGCGGCACCCGGGCAGCTCCGCCGTGCTCCGCTGCGGCGGCGGCCGCGACCCCCAGGAAGAGGCGGAGCCCCGCGGCGGCGTCGACGTGCGCCCCGTGCTCGACCGACGCGGATACACCCGCGTCCGCTCCTGGTTCGAGATGCGCCGCGAGCTGCGCGGCGAGGCCGGGGCGGGGCTCACGGAGCTCGCCGGCGCCGACGTCCCCGGGGTGTCCCTGCGCAGCCCGTCGGCCGCGGATCGCGAGCCGACACGCCTCGCCCACGACGCCGCCTTCACCGACCATTGGGGCTCGGCCCCGATCCCCGCGGACCGCTGGGCGGGCTGGTGGGACGGTCACACCTCCCGGCACGAGCACTCGAGCATCGCCGTGGACGACCGCGGCACGATCCTCGCCTACGCCCTCACCCAGGAGGACCGCCCCGGCCACCTGCACGTGGGCCTCGTCGGCACCCGCCCCGAGGCGCGCGGCCGGGGACTCGCCCGCGCGGTCCTCGCCCGCAGCCTCGCCTCCGGCCGCGCCGCCGGCTACGAGGAGGCGCAGCTCGAGGTGGACACCGAGTCGCTCACCGGGGCCACCCGGCTCTACGAGGCCGTCGGCTTCACCCGGGCCTCCGTGTACGCGACCTACGAGAAGCCGGTCGCCACGGCATGAGGAGGTCGCGATGAGAGCCGTCCGCTACGACGCCTTCGGCGTTGCGCCGCAGCTGGTCGAGCTGCCCGATCCGATCTGCCCTCCGGGCGGGGCGGTGATCGAGGTGCACGCCACCGGGGTGTGCCGCAGCGACTGGCACGCCTGGCAGGGGCATGACGACAGCGTCCGCCTCCCGCACGTGCCGGGGCACGAGTTCGCCGGGGTGGTCCGAGAGGTCGGCGAGGGCGTGCGGTCGTTCGCGCCGGGGGACCGGGTCACGGCCCCGTTCATCCTGGCCTGCGGGGAGTGCACCGAGTGCCGGGCCGGAGCGCCCCAGGTGTGCCCCGCCCAGCGCCAGCCCGGCTTCGACCAGCAGGGGTCCTGGGCCGAGCAGGTCGTGGTCACGGGAGCGGAGCACAACCTGGTCCGCCTCCCCGACGAGATCGAGATGACGCTCGCCGCCGGGCTCGGCTGCCGGGTCGGCACCGCCCATCACGCGGTCCGGACCCAGGGCGCCGTCCGCCCCGGGGAGCAGGTCGCGGTGCTCGGCTGCGGCGGCCTCGGCCTCGCCTGCGTGATGATCGCCCGCGCCGCGGGGGCCGAGGTCGTCGCGGTCGACGTGTCCGCGGCGGCGCTCGAGGCCGCCCGCGCCCTCGGGGCCACCCCCCTTGCCGCCGGCGAGGACGTGGTCGAGCGGGTGCGGGAGGCGACCGGCGGCGGTGCCCATCTCGCGCTGGACGCCCTCGGCTCCGCGGCGACCGCCCGCACCTCGATCCTGTCGCTGCGCCCCCGCGGTCGCCACGTGCAGGTGGGGCTGCTGCTCGGGGACGATGCCGACCCGGCGCTGCCGATGGGGCGCGTGATCGGGCAGGAGCTGCAGATCCTCGGCAGCCACGGTCTCGCCGTCGCGGAGTACGCGGATCTGCTCGCGGACGTGGCCGCGGGCCGCCTCGATCTCGCTCGCACCGTCGGCCGGATCCTCACCCTCGAGGAACTCCCCGCCGCGCTGCCCGCCCTCTCCGCCCCGCCCACCAGTGCCGGCATGACGGTGGCGCGGATCCGCTGACGGTTCTTCTCCGACGTCTCTGTGGGGCCCTGTGAAACCATGGCTCCCATGACGATCACCGCTGCGGCCGACGGATCCGCCCTCGGCAATCCCGGGCCCGCCGGCTGGGCCTGGTACATCGACGAGGACACCTGGCGCGCCGGGGGCTGGCCCCACGGCACCAACAACATGGGCGAGCTGAAGGCGGTGCTGGACCTCCTCGAGGCGACCGCGGTGGATGCCGACCAGCACCTGCACGTCCTCTGCGACAGCCAGTACGTCATCAACTCGGTCACCAAGTGGATGCCGGGCTGGAAGCGGAAGGGCTGGCGCAAGGCCGACGGCAAGCCGGTGATGAACGTCGAGCTGCTGCAGGCCATCGACCGGGCGCTCGCCGGCCGCAGCGTCGAGTTCGAGTGGGTCAAGGGCCACGCCGGGCATGCGATGAACGAAGCCGCGGACCGTCGGGCTAACGCCGCCGCGACCGCCTTCTCCAAGAAGCAGGATCCGCAGGTCGGGCCCGGCTACCGCGGCAGCGCCCCGGCTGCCGCCGCTGCGGGGACGACTGCCGCCGCGGCTGAGACGACCTCCTCCGAGGAGCACGACCTCTTCAGCCTCTTCGAGGCCGACGAGTCCGGCCCCGGCGACGCCCCCGCGATTCCCGACCGCTGCGGCGCCCCCGAGGGCATCGAGCCCGTCCTCGCCGGCACCGCGCTCGAGCAGGTCGCCGCCCATGAGCTGGCCCTGCTGGATCCGCGGCTGCGCGCCGATCCGCCGAGCGCCGCCGCGCTGCTGCATCCGCGCTTCACGGAGATCGGGGCGAGCGGACGCGCGTGGACCCGGGAGGAGCTGCTCGAGGAGATCGCGCCGGTCTCCGGCGTCGAGGCGGAGGACCTGGTCGCCGAGGAGGTCGCCCCGGGCGTCGTCCTGCTGACCTTCGCGACCCGGCGCGACGACGGCTCGCGCGTGCTGCGCAGCTCCCTGTGGCTGCGGGAGGGCGACCGGTGGCTGCTGCGCCACCATCAGGGGACCCCGGCCGACGAGCGGTGAGCGTCCCTGCACCCCCCGCCCCGGTCCCGCTCGCGGAGCGCGCCGCCGGTCCCGACCTCGCCCGCGGCCTGGCCCTGCTCGGGATCGGGCTCGCGAACCTCGTCGCCTGGCTGCATGGCGAGCCGTGGACGGTGCTGCTCAAGCGGGCCGATGCCGCCCCGCTCGACCGCGCGGTCGACGTGCTCCTCGCCCTGTGCGTCGACAACCGCCTCTTCCCCCTCTTCGCCCTGCTGTTCGGATACGGCCTCGGCATCCTCCACCGCCGCTCCCTCGCGGCGGGCGAGCGGCCGGGACGCTTCGTGCTGCGCATGCTTCGCCGCCACCTGGTGCTCCTCGCGATCGGCCTGCTGCACGCGACGCTGCTGTTCAGCGGGGACATCCTGGTGGCCTACGCGATGATCGGCATGCTCTGCGTGCTGCTCCTGTCCCGCCATCCGGTGCTCCTGGCGCTCGGCGGTGCGCTCGCCCTCCTCCCGCTCGGTACCTGGGGCTGGGCCGACGGGGTGGTCGGCCTCGGCGGCGGCGACGGGTACGTCCTCGCGAGCGCCGCCACCTACGCCGAGACGCTCCTGCCGCGCGCTCGCGAGGCGCTGTTCGATCTGGCCACGGCCCCCGCCTACGACCTCGGGCTGCTCGCCCCGATGGCGATCGGAGCCCTCGCCGCTCGCCACCGTCTCCTCGAGGACGTCCCGCGGCACCGCGCGCTGCTGCGCCCCACCGCCGCGGTGGGCCTCGGGATCGGGCTGCTCGGCGCCCTGCCGCTCACCCTCGTGCTCGTGCTGGACCCGCACCACGAGCGGCTCGACGCGGTGATCGTGCTGGGGATCCTCGGCACGATCCACCAGCTCACCGGGCTGGTCGCCGCGATCGGCCTCGCCGCGGCCTGCGCCCTCCTCGCCGAGCGGCTGCTGCCGCCCCGGCCCGGGGACGGTGGGACCGAGCCCGCCCGCCCGGGCGCGCTCGTCGCCCCCGCCCGCGCCGTGACCGCCCTCGGCACGATCTCCCTCACCGCCTATGTGGCGCTGTCCCTCGAGGCGCTGCTGCTCTTCCCGCCCTACACCCTCGACCTCGGCGCCCGTCTCGGCACCGCCCCGGCGGCGCTCCTGGTCGTCGCGGGCTGGCTCCTGCTCGTCGGCCTCGCCGAGCTGCTGCGGCGCCGCGGCCGACGGGGCCCGCTCGAGGCGCTCCTGCGCCGCCTCGCCCGGCCCCGCGGAGCGGGTGCGGCCGTAGGCTGAGCGCGATGACCGTCTACGCCGACACCCCGCGCTGGCCCCGCCACGGCACCGTCTGGGGCCACCTCGTCTCCGACAGCTCCCTCGAGGAGCTGCATGAGACCGCGGCCCGTGCGGGTCTGCCCCCGCGCAGCTTCGACCTCGACCACTACGACTGGCCCGAGCAGGCCCGGGACAGGCTGGTCGGCGCGGGGGTGCGGATGATCGGCGACGGGGAGCTGACCCGGATCCTGATCGCCTCCGGGCTGCGCGTCCCGCTGCGGGACCGGCCCGCGGCCCGCGCGCGGCGCACGGCCGAGCATGCCGCGGCGCTCGGTCTGGAGCCGGTCCCGACGGATCTGGTCGTCGGCCTCCTGGGTCATGCCGATCCGCTGCCGCTCGCGTCAGGCGCCCCGCCCGGAGCGTTCCGGCTCGGCCGCGAGGAGCCCGTCGGACCCGCCCGGATCGAGGCGCATGACGACGCGGGGCGCCGCGCGGCCGAGCACCTGCTCGCGCATCTCGACCAGCTCGCCCGTGCCCGCGGCGAGGCGGGCTTCGTCGGCCAGCTGCTGCAGCTCTGACGGCTCCGCCCCCGACCGCGCGACCACTGCGCCGCGCGACCGCCGCGCCGCGCGACCACTGCGCCGGGCTCAGTCGGCGGAGGAGGCCCCAGCGGCCCCGCGCACGTCGATCGCCCGGACCTGGTCGGGCTGGGCGCGGTCCTCCGGCTCGATCTCGGTGCCCGGCAGCTCGACCCAGAAGGTCGCGCCGCCGCCCGGGGTCTCCTTCACGCCGATGGCTCCGCGGTGCTGCTGCACGATGGTGGCCGCGATGGAGAGCCCGAGGCCGGCGCCGCCGCCCTGGGTCGCCGAGCGCACCCGCGAGGAGTCGGTGCGGTAGAAGCGCTCGAAGACCCGCTCGCGCTGCTCCTCGTCGATGCCCTCGCCGTGGTCGCGGACCTCGAGCAGCACCGTGCCCTGCTCGGTGTAGCCGACCGCGATCTCCACCGGCGACCCCTTGGGCGTGTGCCGGTTCGCGTTGCCGACCAGGTTGAGGATCACCTGGCGCAGCGAGGCCTCGTCGCCCAGCACGCCGATCGCGACGTGCGGCTGCACGGTCAGCGCCGTCCCCGCGAGCGACACCACCATCACCCGGCGCCCCGGGTCCAGGGCACGCAGGTCCTGGGCCGCGTCGAAGAGCGCATCGGAGAGGTCCACGGGGGTGAGCGCGAGGTCCGGGTTCTCGTCGAGGCGGGCCAGACGCAGCAGGTTCTCGACGAGGGAGCCCATCCGCCGCGCCTCGTCCTCGATGCGCCGCATCGCCGAGGCGACGTCCTCGTCGGAGCGCAGCGCCCCCATCCGGTACAGCTCGCCGAAGCCCCGGATGGCGGCGAGCGGGGTGCGCAGCTCATGGGAGGCGTCGCCCACGAAACGCCGCATCCGCGCCTCGGAGCGGGTCGCGTGCTCCTCCGACTCGGACTGCGCCGCGAAGGCCTGCTCGATGCGCACCAGCATCTCGTTGAGGGACATGGCCAGGGCGTGCACCTCGAGGCTGGTCTGCGTGACCGGCACACGTCGGGAGAGGTCGCCGCCGGCGATCTGCGAGGCGGTCGCCTCGACGTCGCGCAGCGGCTCGAGGGAGCGGTGGGTCATGTACCCGCCGAGGCCCATGCCCACGAGCACCACCAGGGTCCCGACGAGCACGATGATCAGGGCCATCTCGTGCATGGTGCGGTCCACGCCGGTGAGTGGCAGGGCCACGTACACGCTGCCCTTCTCGGGCCCGGTGTTGAGCATCGCCACGACCCGCCAGCGGTTCTCCGCCGAGTCCAGCACGGTGAACGGCCGGCCCCCGCGATCCCGGATCTGCTCCTCGGTGAGATCCGGGAAGGGGACGGAGACGTCCTTGCTGCCGTAGTGGACGACGACCTTCTCGATCGACTGCCCCGAGCTGTCGCGCACCTCGACCGCGTACTCGACCGGGGTGTAGGTGCTCGAGCGCACCTCGTCGTCCTGCCCGGCGAGCTCGTGCTGGGCCAGCTCGAGCATCTCGCCCATGCCGGAGTGGAGGTTGTTGTCGACGGCCTGGATCAGCGTGCGGTTGAGCAGGAACAGCGAGAGGCTGCCGGTGATCACGGTGCCGAGCACCAGCAGCAGCGAGATGAGGGCGACGATCCGGGTCCACAGGGACACGGGCCTCTCGGTGCGCAGGGTCGGCAGGGCCACGACTCGGAGTCTTCTCGGGGCGCCCGGGCTCAGGCGCCGTCGGCGGCGCGCAGCACGTAGCCGATGCCGCGCTTGGTGTGGATCATCGGGTCGCCGATCACGTCGATCTTGCGGCGCAGGTAGGAGATGTAGGACTCGACGATCCCCACCTCGCCGGACCAGTCGTAGTCCCACACGTGGTCGAGGATCTGGGTCTTGGAGACCACGCGCCCGGCGTTGAGCATCAGGTAGCGCAGCAGCTTGAACTCGGTGGGGGAGAGCTCGATGGTCACGTCCCCGCGGTAGACCTCGTGCGAGTCCTCGTCGAGACGGAGGTCGCCGACCACGAGCGAGCTGTCGACCGCGGTCTCCGAGCCGCCGTGGGTGCGGCGCAGCACGGCGCGGATCCGGGCCACGACCTCTTCGAGGCTGAACGGCTTGGTCACGTAGTCGTCGCCGCCGACGGTGAGCCCGGCGACCTTGTCCTGCGTCTCGTCCTTCGCGGTGAGGAACAGGATCGGGTACTGCTCGCCGCGGTCGCGCAGCCGACGGGTCACGGTGAAGCCGTCCATATCGGGCAGCATCACGTCGAGCACCACCAGGTCGGGCTGGTTCTCGGTGGCCTCGCGGATCGCCTCGTTGCCGGTGGAGGCGGTGAACACCTCGAAGCCCGCGAAGCGCAAGGAGGTGGCGAGGAGGTCGCGGATGTTCGGCTCGTCGTCGACGACGAGGAGCCGGGCCTCGAAGTCCTGGTCTGCAGTCGTGGTCATGGGCTCACCGTCCTCCCCGAACGTGGGAGTCGGCTGAACGTCGGCTGGACGCGCTCACCGGGTGACGCGACGGACCTTCTCCTGCTGCTTGCGCAGCTTGCGGATGGTCCAGCTCATCTGGATCATCCGCACGGAGCCGACGAGCGCCATGACCAGCGCGCCCGCGATCGCGGCGAGCAGCATGGCGACGCCGAGGGGCAGATCGAACTCGGCGCCGAAGTACTGGAAGCGGGCGGTGACGTTGTTCTGGATCACGAAGATCAGCAGCAGGACGAGGACCACCGCGCCGAGGATCAGGCCGATCCACATGCCGGCGGTCTTGCCGCCGCCGGAGGTGTCGACCGGCTCCTCGACGACGGGCTCCGGCGCGTCCGGTCGCGGCGCGGCGCGGCGGCCGGTGGGGGAGGAGGTCGGGGCGACCGCCGACGGCGGAGCGGCGGGGGCCTCGGTCGCGTTCGTCGGGGCGCCGGCGGTCTGCGGGACGTCCGACGGCGCAGTCTCCGCGGCGGGGCGCGGCGGCTCGGGGGCGCGGCGGACGGGCTGGTCGGGGTTCTCGGGTCCGATGCTCATGAACGCTCCTCGGGGTCGACGACTGGGCTCACTCTAGCGATCCGGCGACCTCGTCCGGGGCCCTCCCGCCCGCGAGTCGCCGCAGGTCCTCGCCGTCGACGATGCGGTAGGCGTAGCCCTGCTCGGCGAGGAAGCGCTGACGGTTCGCCGCGAAGTCCTGGTCCTGGGTGTCTCGCAGCACGACCGTGTAGAAGTGCGCGGAGCGCCCGTCGGCCTTGGGCCGCAGCAGCCGCCCGAGCCGCTGCGCCTCCTCCTGCCGGGAGCCGAAGGCGCCGGAGACCTGGATCGCGACCGAGGCCTCCGGGAGGTCGATCGAGAAGTTCGCGACCTTCGAGACCACGAGGCGGCTGATCTCCCCGGCGCGGAAGGCGTCGAACAGCTCCTGGCGACGGCGCACCGGGGTCTGCCCGGTGATGAGGTCGGCGCCGAGCCGCTCGGCGATCTCCTCGAGCTGGTCGAGGTACTGGCCGATCACGAGCAGCGGCTCCTCCGGGTGGCGGGCGACGAGCTGCTCGACGACGTCGATCTTCGCCGGATGCGCGGCGCCGAGCCGGGGGCGGTCCTCGGCCTCGGCCATGGCGTAGGCCATGCGGTCCCCGGCGGGCATGCTCACCCGCACCTCGGTGCACTCCGCCGGGGCGATGTACCCCTGCGACTCGATGTCCTTCCAGGGGGCGTCGTAGCGCTTGGGGCCGATGAGCGAGAAGACCTCGCCCTCGCGGCCGTCCTCGCGCACCAGGGTCGCGGTCAGGCCCAGCCGCCGCCGCGCCTGCAGGTCCGCGGTCATGCGGAACACGGGGGCGGGCAGCAGGTGCACCTCGTCGTAGACGATCAGGCCCCAGTCGCGGGCGCTCATCAGCTCGAGATGGGGGTGGATCCCCTTCCGCTTCGTGGTGAGCACCTGGTAGGTCGCGATGGTGATCGGGCGGACCTCCTTGCTCGATCCGGAGTACTCGCCGATCTCCTCGTCGGTGAGGGAGGTGCGGCGCAGCAGCTCGTCGCGCCACTGCCGCGCGGAGACGGTGCTGGTGACGAGGATCAGCGTGGTGCGCTGCATCGCGGCCATCGCCCCGGCGCCGACGAGGGTCTTGCCCGCGCCGCAGGGGAGGACCACGACGCCGGAGCCGCCGTGCCGGAAGCCCTCGACCGCCTCCTGCTGGTAGGGGCGCAGCTGCCAGCCGTCCTCCGCGAGCGCGATCGGATGGGCCTCGCCGTCGACGTATCCGGCGAGGTCCTCGGCGGGCCAGCCCAGCTTCAGCAGCGCCTGCTTCAGCGCGCCGCGCTGGGAGGGATGGACGGCGACGGTGTCCTCGTCGAGGCGCGCTCCGAGCATGCCCTGCACCCGCCGGGCCCGCAGCACCTCCTCGAGGACGGGACGGTCGGTGGTGCGCAGCACGAGCCCGTGCCGGGGATCGGCCTCGAGGTGGAGCCGGCCGTAGCGATCCATGGTGTCGGCCACGTCGAGCAGCAGCGCGTGCGGGACGGCATAGCGGGAGTGGTCCACGAGGGCGGCGACGACGGTCTCCGCGTCGTAGCCGGCGGCGCGCGCGTTCCACAGGCCCAGGTCCGTGATCCGGTAGGTGTGGACGTGCTCGGGCGCCCGCTCGAGCTCCGCGAAGGCGGCGATCGCGAGCCGGGCCGCACGGGCTCCGGGATGGTCGACCTCGAGCAGGAGGGACTTGTCGCTCTGGACGATGAGGGGGCCGTCGGTCATCCCCTCAGGCTACGCCGGGACCGGGGCGCGACGGCCGCCCGAGTCTGCTCAGGCCCGCTCAGGCCCGCTCAGGCCCGCGCGGGATCCGGCAGCTCGCGGCCGTTCAGCCGCTCGAAGAGGGCCAGGTCGAAGAGCATGAGGAAGGGGGCGAGCGCGATCAGCGCGGGGAGGACGAAGGCCGCGACCGTGGCGATCAGCGAGATCACGAGCACGGCGACGATGGTGGTGGCGAGGTTCGCGCGGGCCAGGGCCACGGACTGCTTCACCGCCTCGACGGGGCCCGCGCCGCGCGCGGCCGCCGGGACCGCGTAGATCAGCACGACCGAGGCGATCAGCCCCGGGACGTAGAGGAGGAAGATCCCGACCGTCGTGATCACGGCCACCAGCAGCACGGTCAGCATGATCCGCACCGGACCCGCGAAGACCTGGCCGATGCGGGGCCGGCCGCCCTCCCGGATCACCTCGGCCGCGTGCGCCGATCCCGACTGCCACAGCAGGGACACCGGCAATAGCAGGAGCAGCACGCCGTAGAACGCGGCCATCCCGAGCATCATGTCGAGCAGCTCCGGCTCGGCCTCGGCGTAGGGGAGACGGCTGAATATCACGGCGAACATCGCGACGGTGGCCACGACGCACACCCCCAGGATCAGCACGAGGTACACCACGCCCGGCACGAGATAGGCGACGACGTTGCGCTGCAGGCCGCGCAGGGCGAAGGTCAGTGCCGCGCCGAGATCGGCGCCGAGATCGGTGCCGGGGGCGGGCGTGCGGACCGGGCCCCCCGGCGCGGGCTCCCGGGCGGGGGCCGATCCCGGCGCGGGACCGGAAGCGGGATGGTTCGTCGAGGACGTCGGCGGGTACGTCATGGGTCGGCTCCTCAGAGGGGGAGGCGGAAGCTCGCAGAGAGCTGGTGGGCGGACGGGGGCCGAATCACCCCGCCCCCGGCACGACCGTACCGTGGCGCCGGCCGTCCGAGCACCGCGATCCGGAGCCGGGAGAGCGATGTCCCGGGGCGCGGACGCGGCAAGCCCTGGCACGCTCGGACGCCGTCGGCGCGGACTCCCTAGAATGGTCGCGATCGATCGGGCCCGCGATGCCCGCCGGCCTGTCCGGCGCCGCGGATCCGCTCGGCGCGACAGTCACCTGATCTGAGGAGATCCCATGGCAAGCTTTGCTCCCTCCCCCGCGAACGTCGCCGACATCGGCGTCACCGGAATGGCGGTGATGGGCTCGAACCTCGCCCGCAACTTCGCCCGTAACGGCTTCAAGGTCGCGATCCACAACCGCTCCGTCGGCAAGACCGAGAAGGTCATCGCCGATCACGGCACCGACGGCGAGTTCTACCCGTCGGAGTCGATGGCGGAGTTCGTGGCTTCGCTGCAGAAGCCGCGCGTCGCGATCATCATGGTGAAGGCGGGCAAGCCCACCGACGCCGTCATCGACGAGCTCGCCTCCCTCATGGAGGAGGGCGACATCATCGTGGACGCCGGCAACGCGCTCTTCACCGACACGATCCGCCGTGAGGCCGCGCTGCGCGAGAAGGGCCTGCACTTCGTGGGCTCGGGCGTCTCCGGCGGCGAGGAGGGCGCCCTCAACGGCCCCTCGATCATGCCCGGTGGCACGAAGGAGTCCTACGACCGCCTCGGCCCGATGTTCGAGAAGATCTCGGCGCACGTCGACGGCGTGCCCTGCTGCACCCATGTCGGCGCCGACGGTGCCGGTCACTTCGTGAAGATGGTCCACAACGGCATCGAGTACGCCGACATGCAGGTCATCTCCGAGGCCTACGACCTCATGTCCAAGGCACTCGGCATGGGCGCCCCCCAGATCGGCGACGTCTTCGCCGAGTGGAACAAGGGCGACCTGGAGTCCTTCCTCATCGAGATCACCGCCGAGGTGCTCCACCACACCGACGCCACCTCCGGCAAGCCCTTCGTGGACGTCATCCTCGACCGCGCGGCCCAGAAGGGCACCGGCGCGTGGACCGTGCAGACCGCCCTGGACCTCGGCGTCCCGGTCACCGGCATCGCCGAGGCGACCTTCGCCCGCTCCGTCTCCGGCTCCGTGCCGCAGCGCGAGGCGGCCCGTGCGGTGCTGCCCGCGGAGACCCAGTCCCTCGAGATCGCCGATCACGCCCAGTTCATCGACGACCTGCAGAAGGCGCTCTACGCTGCGAAGCTGGTCTCCTACTCGCAGGGCTTCGACGAGATCGCCGCCGGCGCGAAGGAGAACGGCTGGGAGATCGACCTCGGCGCCATGGCCCGCATCTGGCGCGGCGGCTGCATCATCCGCGCCCGCTTCCTCAACCGCATCACCGAGGCCTACGAGCGCAACGCCCAGCTGCCCCTGCTGCTGGCCGACGAGTACTTCACCGCCGAGATCGCCAAGTGCATCCCGGCCTGGCGCCGCGTGGTGGCCTTCGCCGCCGCTTCCGGCTACCCGGTCCCGGTGTTCGCCTCGACCCTGTCCTACTACGACGCGGTCCGCTCCGAGCGCCTCCCCGCCGCCCTGGTCCAGGCTCAGCGCGACTTCTTCGGCGCGCACACCTACCAGCGCGTCGACACCGAGGGCACCTTCCACGTGGAGTGGTCCGAGGACCGCCGCGAGAGCAAGCAGGACTGATCGACGTACTGCGAGGAACGAGCGGTAGGAGATCAGTCGATCTGATGCAGGACTGATCGACGTACTGCGAGGAACGAGCGGTAGGAGATCAGTCGATCTGATGCAGGACTGATCGACGTACTGCGAGGAACGAGCGGTAGGAGATCAGTCGATCTGATGCAGGACTGATCGCCTGATCACTCCGGGGCCCCGCCCCGCTGCACGAGAAGAGCCCGGACGGAACGGTCCGGGCTCTTCGTCATTCCTGGGCGCCGCGGGCGGCGCGAGGATCGGTCGGGATCAGTAGGTCTCGATGGTCGCGACCATGCTGCCCATGGCCACGAAGTAGATGATGATGGCAGCGATGTTGATGACCAGGAAGATGCCGTAGGCGATCCAGCCCCACTTGTAGTACTTGTTGGCAGTCTCCAGGTCGGTGTCGGCCTTGGTCAGGCCGAGGATCGCGAGGATCAGGGTGACGATGTTGCCCAGGCAGAGGACGCTCACGACGAGCTGGACGATCCACTTGGTCTTGGAGACGGAGGCTCCGGTCTGCGGGGTGGTCATGGGGGGATCCCTTCGGGTCGCGCGGCGCGGCCGCGATCATTCGGTGCGAGCGTCATCCGGGAACGGGCCCCGTCGACGTCGGGCACAGCATAACCATGGGAACACCCTGGAAGGACATGGGGAGGACTCCCCATGCCGCGGCGCGATGCCGCTGTCGCGCCCGCCGTTCTCCGCCCGCTCGCGTCCCGTCCCGGAGCTACCCGAGGGTCACCCGGTGGACCAGGACCGTGAACTCCTCGGGGCTGCCCGGGACCCGGGCGCGCAGCCTCCCGCCCTCGAGGGAGAGCGGCAGCGCCTGACGCACCGCGACCCCGCCGCGGCCGTCGACGATGCCGAGCGCGAGCTCCTGCCCCTGGGCGATCGCCTCGAGCAGGCGGTCGGTCACGCTGAGGTCCCGCTGCCCCTCCTCGGCGGCGCGGATCCTCGCGACGGCCTCCGCGGGCGGCAGACGCAGCTCGGGCCCGTCGACGGTGACGAGGTCCGCCGCGGGGGCGGGGGCGTGGAGCTCATGGGGCAGCTCGGCCGCCGCGGGACGGCCGTCGGCCCCCACCGCCTGGGGCGACAGCCCGGCGCGGCGGGCGATCTGCAGGGCGAAACCGGGATCCGAGAGCGTCGTGGCGACGGTCGGGGCGAGCCGGTGCAGGTCCAGCGGCTTCGCCTCGGGGGCGACCTGCAACAGGTCCAGCACCTCCGCCTCGGCCGTGAGCACGGTCGTGGCGCGGGCGATCCGCACCCGGCCGTGGCGGCGCTGCTCGTCCTGCAGCAGGTACTCGAGGGCCTGGGGGAGAGGGGTGCGGGAGGCGCGGTCGAGCAGCTCGAGGAGGGCCAGCGGATCCCGGCCGGAGCCGAGGGCGCGGCGCACGGACTCCGCGGTGAAGCGCAGGGTGAGCGCCCCGCCGCGGGAGACGACCTCGGTCCAGTCCAGCAGGGGCAGCAGCGTCTCGGCGGGACGACCGGGGATGACGGCCGTGAGGTCGGCGCCGAGCAGAACCTCCTCGACGGGCGGGGGAGCGGCCTCGCGGAGGGCGGTGGCGAGGCGCTCGTCGGCCGTGGTGACCGGTTCGTCCAGCGCCCGCACCAGCTCCTGGCCGAGCAGGGTGAGGCAGCCCCCGTCGAGCAGACCGAGCGCCCGGCCCTCGACGCGCAGCGCCTCGACCTCCTCGGCGAGGACGTCGGCCGGGACGAGGGGGAAGGCCCAGGCCAGCGAGCGCTGCAGCGACTCCGGGGAGGCGTCGAGGGCGGGGCAGGTCTCGAGCGCCCGCAGCAGTGAGGCGCGGCGGCTGCGCACCCCGTCGCGGCGGGTGAGGTCCGAGAGCAGGGCCCGGCCCGTCCCCGAGGAGTCCGGGGTGCCGACCACGGCGGCCAGATGATGCCCGCGCGCCCAGGCGAGGGCGAGCTCGGCCCAGCGCTGCTCGGGGGCGAGCGAGCGATGGGAGTCCCAGTCGCGCGTGGGGTGCCACTCCTGGCCGTCATGGCCGATGAGACCGTCCTGCCAGGCGGTCTGCAGCACGGTCGCGCAGTCCAGGAGCGGGGCGTCGGCCCGGTCGGCGAGCCGGCGCAGGTCGCGCTGCGGGATGCCGCCGCGGCGCAGCACCCCGGGCGGGTCGTCGTCCCAGTCCCGCACGGTGCCGAGGATCCGCAGCGCCTCGAAGGCGCGCTCGACGGCCTGCGCGGCCCGGCTCCCGGGGATCCGCTCGGTGATCTCGGGTCCCTCGGGCTGCGGCCGACGGGCCACGAAGCTCCGGCGCACGCGACCCCCGCGCAGTGCGAGGTGCACGGTGCGGGGGATGCGCAGCGCACCGTCGGCGTCGGCCGCGACGATCCCCGCCTGCTGCAGCTCCTCGGCGAGCCGGCCGGTGCCCTGGACCTCGGCGGGGCCCCAGGCGAGGGTCTCGAGGACCTCGCCGAGGCGCTCCCGCGCCGCGTCCACCCGATGCCGGGCGAGGACGGGTGCGGGATCGTCCTCGTGGGCGGGGGCGAGGCCGGCGGGGGTGCGCAGTCCCTCGCGCAGGGGCCGGACCAGGCGCAGCTCGTCCTCGCCCCACACCAGGGCGAGGGTCTCGAGGCGCTCGAGGGCGGTGGTGATCTCGGCGGGCTCGGCGGAGACCGCGGCGGCGAGCTCGGCCGGGGAGGCGCCGTCGGGGAGGACCGCGAGGGCCTCGACGAGGTGCAGCTCGGGCAGGGTCAGGGACTCGAGCGCACGGCGGGCGGAGGTCGCACCGGCCGCGCGGGCGGCGAGGGGGCCGATGCCGTTCGGGAGCGGGGCGGCGAGATCCGGTCGGGCGAGGAGGAGGGCCTCCAGGCGGTCGTCGCCGAAGAGTCGCAGGGAGTCCGCGAGGGACCGGATCACAGCGGTCATGATGCATTCCAGCATATTCAGCTTAGGCTTGGCCCGCCGCGCTCCCGCCCGGGCGGCGGCGCCCCCATAGCCCAATCGGCAGAGGCGGCCGCCTTAAAAGCGGCGCAGTGCGGGTTCGAGTCCCGCTGGGGGCACGGGCGCCCCGGACCGCGTCGCCTGCCACAATGGGGGCCATGACCTCCTCCGCCGTCGACCACGAGCTGCTCGCCGAGCGCCTGGACGCCGTGCTCGCCCGGGTCGATGCGGCCGCCGCGCGCGCCGGCCGGGATCCGTCGGCGATCACGCTGCTGCTCGCCACCAAGACCCGCACGCCCGCCGAGGTCGCCGCCGCCGTGGACCTGGTCCGCGCGCGGGGCCGACGGCTCGCGGTGGGGGAGAACCGCGCCCAGGAGATCGCCAAGCACGAGGATCCGCTGCTCGCGGGCAACGGCGTCCCTCGGCATTTCATCGGGCGCCTGCAGACGAACAAGGCCCGCGACGTGATCGCCTTCGCCGAGCTCGTGCACAGCGTGGACCGCGACGACATCGCCGACGCCCTAGAACGTCGCGCGGAGCTCGCGGAGCTGCGCCGTGACGTGCTGGTGCAGGTGAACACCTCGGGGGAGGAGTCCAAAGGCGGCTACGCCCCGGACCTCGAGGCCCTCTCCGCGATCGTCGAGCGGTTGCGCGGGAGCGAGCATCTGCGCCCCGTCGGGCTGATGACCATCGGCGCGAACACGAGCGAGGAGGCGACGGTGCGGGCCTCGCTGCGCGGCCTGCGGGAGCTGCGTGACCGGCTCCGCGAGCGGCTCGGCGCCACGGAGCTGGTCGAGCTGTCCATGGGGATGAGCGGCGACCTCGAGATCGCCGTCGAGGAGGGCGCGACGATCGTCCGTGTCGGCTCGGCGATCTTCGGCGCCCGCGCCTGACCTGCGCCTGACCCGCGAGCCCGCGCCTGGCCCGGGCTCACTCCGGGCCGACGAGCCCCTGCGGCACCCCGTAGGCGTGCTCGAGCACCTCGCAGGCCGCGCCCACCGCGATCAGGTCCGCGCCGCGCGTGGACAGCAGCACCTCGACATGGATCCACGGCTCCGCGAGCAGACCTGCCGAGAGGTCGCGGCGGATCGCCTCCATGGTGACGGCGTGGTGCTCGTGAACGGTGCGGCCGCCGAGGATCACCCGGTCCACGTCCACGAGGCGCACCAGGTCGAGCGCCACCGAGGCGAGCACGTCGGCGGCTGCCGCCGCATCGCCGGCGTCGAGCGCCGCGCGGTGCTCGGCCTGCGCACAGCCGCGGCGCCCGCAGGAGCAGGGCGCGCCGCCGATCCGCACCACGGTGTGGCCGATCTCCCCGGCCTGGGAGTGCGCGCCGTGGATGATCCGGCCGTTCAGGCACAGGGCCGCCCCGAGGCCGTCCTCGACCAGCAGCAACGCGGTGTCGCGCAGCAGATGCGGCTGGGTCCAGGTCTCGCCGACGAGGGCCGCGCGCGAGTCGTGGTCCAGCAGCACCGGGAGCTCCAGCTCCGCGGCGAGCAGCCGGCGCAGCGGCGCCCCGCGCCAGGGGTCCGGGTCGGCGGTGCCGCGGTACACGCCCTCGCCGCGGTCGACGGGGCCGGGCATACCGACGCCGACGCCGAGCAGCTCGCCGTCGCCGATGTCCATGAGCTCGCGGGCCATCGTCGCGAGGGTCGCGACGAGGTCGGGGATCGGCTGCAGGTGCCCGATCTCCAGCGCGAGCCGCCCCAGGATCTCGCCCGTGAGGTCGACGACCACGCCGTGCAGGCGGGTGCGGGTGAGGTGCAGGCCGATCGCGCGGCGCGAGGACGGCTCGATCCGGTACAGCGTCGTGGGCTTGCCGGGGCCGGCGGTGATCGTGCCCGCCTCCGCCATCAGCCCGCGGCCGATGAGACGGGCGAGGATCTTCGAGATGGCCTGCGGCGTGACCCGCAGCGCCGCGGCGAGATCGGCCCGGGAGACCGGATCGCCCCGTCGGGCGACGGCGAGGACGGCGGCGTCATGCGCGCCGGCCACGCGGTCGAGCGGGCTGGACGGTCTCACCGGCTCATCCTTGCACGGACCCCCGCGCGCACCGCGCACGATCGCGCACCCGTCGGGCCCGCCGACGTGATCCGGGCCCGGACCGCGCCCGACCCCCCTTGACGTAACGCAACAGCGTTGGCTTACTGGGTGTCAGAGGCGAAGGAGCCCGTCCGCACCGTCCGCTCCCGACGACCGAGGTCTCCCCATGAACACCCTCGACAGCACCCGTCCCCTCCCCGATGCCGCCGGCCCCTCCCCAGCCGACGGCGCCCGCCCCGCACCGATCGCTCCGGCCCGCCGCCGCCTGGCACTCCTCGCCCTGGCCCTCGGCGGCTTCGGCATCGGCGCCTCCGAGTTCGTCTCCATGGGCCTCCTGCCCGACATCGCCGGCACGCTGCTGGGCGAGCAGATGGTCGCCGACCGCGAGGGCGGCATCGCCACCGCCGGCCATGCGATCACCGCGTACGCCCTCGGCGTCGTCGTCGGCGCCCCGGTGCTCGCCCTACTCTCGGTGCGCTGGTCCCGCACCACGATGATCGTGGCCCTCGCGGCCGCGCTCGCCGTCGGCACCGCCCTCTCCGGCCTCATGCCCACCTTCGAGCTGACCGTCGCCGCGCGCTTCCTCGCCGGCGTCCCGCACGGCGCCTACTTCGGCGTCGCCTCCCTGCTCGCCGCCTCCCTCATGGGCCCCGGCAACCAGGGCAAGGGCATCGCCCTCGCGCTCTCCGGACTGACCGTCGCGAACCTGGCCGGGGTCCCCCTGCTCACCGCGCTCGGCCAGGTCGCCGGCTGGCGGGCCGTCTACCTCGTGATCACGGTGATCTTCGTGGTCACCATCGCGGCGCTGCTGCTGACCGTGCCCCGTCAGGCCGCTCCGAAGGGCCGGCGCATGATCGACGAGCTCGCCGCACTGCGCCGGCTGCAGCTGTGGATCGTCATGGGCATCGCCGCGATCGGCTTCGCGGGAGCCTTCGCGGTCTTCAGCTACATCGCCGACATCACCACCCATGTCACCGGCGCCCCGGCCTCCGCGGTCCCGTGGGTGCTCGTCGCCGCCGGCCTCGGAATGACCCTCGGCAACCTCGCCGGCGGTGCCCTCACCGACCGCTCGCTGACCGGCACCCTGCTCGGGGCCTTCCCCGTCTACATCGCCTCGCTGGTGCTCTTCCTGCTGGTCTCCGAGGTGTCGCTGGTCGCGATGAGCCTCGCCTTCTTCCTCGTGAACGCGACCAACTCGATGCTCGGCCCGGCCATGCAGACCTGGCTGATCCGCATCGCGCACCGCTCCGAGGTGCTCGGTGCCTCGCTCAACCACGCCGCCTTCAACGTCGCCAACGCCATCGGCGCCGCCCTCGGAGGGGCGGTCATCGCCGCGGGCCTCGGCTACCGCGCGCCGATGGTGGTCTCGATCGTGCTCGCCGTCGTCGGCTTCGCGATGGTCGGCGCGACCCTGCTCGCCCTGCGGGTGCGGGCCCGTCGCACCCGCGCGCTGCTCGCGGCGAACCCGCCCGCGACCACCGGCTCGATCCCCGTGGTCACCGCGGGGGTCTGAGCCCGCGGGCGCCGCGCCCCCGGGCGTGTCACACGCGGTCATCGGCCTCCTCGCGGCACGACCTCCCCGCGTACGGTGGGGTCACGCCGCGCCCCGTCCCGAGGAGACCCCCGTGCACATCCAGACCCTCGCCGTCCAGCATCTCCACGCCCAGGACCTCGGCGCCGTGGTGCCGCCCGTGCACCTGGCCTCCACCTACGCCCTCGACCCCGCGACGGAGGACGGCCCCTACGCCTACCAGCGCGGTGCGAACCCCACTCGCGGGCAGCTCGAGTCGCTGCTCGCCGCGCTCGACGGCGCCCGGCACGGCTTCGCCTTCGCGACCGGCATGGCCGCGACCGCCGCGGCGCTGTCCACCCTCGGTGTCGGCGACGAGATCATCCTCCCCACGAGCGTCTACGGCGGCACCTACCGCTTCGTCGAGGAGGTGCTGCCCGCCCGCGGGATCACCTCCCGCTACGTCGCGGACCTCAACCAGCTGACCGCCGAGGACCTCACCCCCGCGACCCGTGCGCTCTTCATCGAGACCCCCTCCAACCCGACGCTGCGGATCACCGACCTGCGCCGCCTCGTCGACCTCGCCCACGCCCACGGCGCCCTCGTGATCGTCGACAACACCTTCATGACCCCGGTGCTGCAGCGTCCGCTCGAGCTCGGCGTCGACGTCGTGGTCCAGTCCGCCACCAAGTACCTCGGCGGCCACTCCGACCTCCTCGCGGGCACGATCACCACCAACGACGACGCCCTCGCGACCGCCTACGCCCACGCGCAGAAGGCGCAGGGCGGGGTGCTCTCCCCGAGCGAGTCCTTCCGCCTGATCCAGTCGATCAAGACCCTCCCGCTGCGTCTCGAGCGGCAGCAGGAGACGACCGCCGCGATCGTCGCCCACCTGCGCGGCCGCGAGGAGATCGCCGTGGTCCACCACCCCGGTTCCCACAGCGCCGAGGAGGCCGCGATCCACGCCTCGCAGGCCACGGGCACCGGCGCCGTGCTCTCCTTCGAGCTCGCCGAGGGTCTCGACCGGGTGCGCTTCCTCCAGGCGCTGCGGATCCCCGCCTACGCGGTGAGCCTCGGCGGGGTCGAGTCGCTGATCTGCCGCCCGGCGACCATGACCCACGAGGCGATGACCCCCGCGGCGCGCGCGGCGGCGGGGATCGGTGACGAGCTGCTGCGGCTCTCCGTCGGCATCGAGCACGCCGACGACCTCCTCGCCGATCTCGACCAGGCTCTGTCCGCTGCAGGCTGAGCGCGCACCCAGCGCGATCCCGGGAACGGTCGATACCATGTGGGGGTCGGCGCGCCGCGGGACCTCTCCCGGACCCGCCCCGAGGTCAGGACCTCGGACACGGCGCCCGCCATCCGCTTACTCGTGAGGAGCCCCATGGCACGCCACAACATCGTGTTCGGCCGCGACCAGGCCGTGCAGCAGGGCGCGCACACCGCCCCGTCCTTCGGTCGGTCCGCGTCGTCCGGCCCCGCGCCCGGGACCCAGTGGTCCACCGGATTCGACCAGGCGGGAGCCGCCGCGGGCACTGCCGCCGGCTACGCCCAGGGCGGTGACCAGCTGGAGTCGATGTACGCCCGTCCCGCCGCGACCGGTCACGACACCGGCCGCATGACCATGCGGGACGCGCTCAACGCGATCACCGCGACCCTCGGCACGATCGTGGTCATCGGCTTCGCCGTGGCCGTCGCGCCGTACGTGCTCGGCGCCGTCGCCGGCGAGGACGGCCTCATGATCGGCCTCGCCCTGACCGGGGTCGCGGCCATCGTCGGCCTCATCGGCGGGCTCATCCTCGCGCTGGTCAACTCCTTCAAGAAGACCCCGTCGCCGATCCTGGTGCTCGCCTACGCGGCCTTCGAGGGCCTCGCGCTCGGCGGCATCAGCGGCAGCCTCGAGCAGGTCTACCCGGGCATCGCCATGCAGGCCGTCGTCGGCACCCTGGTCGTCGCGGGCGTCGTGCTCGTCGCCTTCCGCCTCGGCGTGCTCCGCACCACCCCGCGCCTGACCAAGATCTTCGGCATCGCGATGATCGCCTACATGGGCCTCCTGCTGGTGAACCTGGTCCTCTCGCTGATCACGGGGGCGGGCTTCCTCACCGGGGCCCTCGGCCTGCTGATCGGCGGCATCGCCGTGGTCATGGCCTCCTACTCGCTGGTCATGGACTTCGAGGACGTGCAGCGGGCCGAGAGCGCGGGTGCCCCCCGCGTGTACGCGTGGCGCTGCGCCTTCGGCCTCGCCGTGACCATGGTGTGGCTGTACATCGAGGTGCTGCGGATCCTCGCGATCCTGCGCGGCAACGACTGATCGCCCTCGCCTAGTCTGAGACGGCGGGTCCCCGGTTCCGGGGGCCCGCCGTCGCCCGTTCGGAGGTGAGTCCGTGGAGGCCTTCTGGCAGTGGTTCCCGGAGCACGGGGTCGTCGTCGCGACCTATCTCGCGCTGGGGCTCGACGTGGCGCTGCGCATCGCCGGGCTCGTCCTCGTGCCGCGCAACCGCCGGCCCGGATCGGCGCTCGCCTGGCTGCTCGCGATCATGGTGCTGCCGATCGTCGGCTTCCCGCTCTACCTGCTGCTGGGCAAGGCGCAGCTGCCCCGCAAGCGCCGCGTGAAGCAGGAGCACATCAACGCCCTGATGCACGAGCGGGCGGAGCGGATCCCCGACAGCGAGCTCGACCCCGACGTGCCCAGCTGGCTGCAGGGGGCGGTGCGGCTGAACCGCGCGCTCGGCGCCTTCCCGCTGACAGGGAACAACTCCGCGGACCTCGAGATCGACTACGATTCGTCCCTCGCCGGCATGGCCGCGGACATCCGCGCGGCGCGCGAGCAGGTCCACGTGCTCTTCTACACCGCGGGGCTCGACGAGGTCACCGCCGATCTCTTCGCGGCGCTCGGCGAGGCGGCCGACCGGGGGGTGCGGGTGCGCGTGCTGTATGACCACTGGGGCTCCGCCTCCCACAGGGCGGTCTACCGGGCCATGCGCGAGCACCTGGACGCGCACGGCATCGAGCACTATCCGATGATGCCCTTCAAGCCCTTCCGCGACGGGGCGTTCCAGCGGCCCGATCTGCGCAACCACCGCAAGCTTGTGATCGTCGACGGGCAGGTGGGCTGGATGGGGAGCCAGAACCTCATCGCCGCCCACTACGACAAGCCCGCGAACATCCGCCGCGGTCTGCACTGGCAGGAGACCATGGTGCGCCTGCGCGGCCCGATCGTGGCCGAGATGAACCTGCTGTTCGCGACCGACTGGTACTACGAGTCCGACGAGCAGATCTCCGAGGGCGAGCTGGTCAGCGCCCCGGAGGACACCTCCGGCAGCTACGAGTGCCAGCTCGTGCCGAGCGGCCCCGGCTTCGTGTTCGAGAACAACCTGCTGCTGTTCAACCAGCTGTTCTACTCGGCGGAGCGGCGGATCAGCGCGGTCAGCCCGTACTTCGTGCCCGACGAGTCGATGCTCGCGGCGATGATCACCGCGGCCCGGCGCGGGGTCGAGGTGGAGCTGTTCGTCTCGGAGATCGGGGACCAGTTCCTGGTCTTCCACGCCCAGCGCTCCTACTACACGGCGCTGCTCGAGGCCGGGGTGCGGATCTGGCTCTACCGGGCGCCGACGATCCTGCACGCCAAGCACGTCACGATCGACGAGTCGGTGACGGTGATCGGCTCCTCCAACATGGACATCCGCTCGTTCCTGCTGGACATGGAGTCCTCGCTGATGGTGGGCGGCACGGACTTCATGGAGAAGATGCACGAGGTCGAGGACGTCTACCGCTCCCGCAGCCGGGAGCTGACCCTCGAGGAGTGGCAGCGCCGACCGCGCCTCATGCAGCTGCTCGACGACCTGTGCCGCCTCGCCTCCGCCGTGGTCTGAACAGCCGGTGTCCGCCTGCGGGCCCTCAGCCGGAGAGGCCGGTGAGGGAGCCGATGGCCTCGTCGACGGCCTCCTCGTGCTCGGTCACGCCGACCGCCCAGTCGGTGAGGAAGAAGCTCGGTCCCTGCGGGGTGGTGACCACGATGACGGTGACCCCGGTGGCGTCGGTGAGCTCGAGCGGGTCGTCGGTGAAGTTGACGACGCCGTCGGCGCGATAGCCGGGCATCCCGGCGATGGTCACGGCCTGGGTGAACTCGTCGTCGAGGGTGCGGCCGGTGGCGTCGCCCCAGTTCGACCCCCGGAAGAAGCAGTCCAGGATCGTCTCGGCGGCCACCTTGTCCCCGGGGTACTCGATGCCCGGCTGCCACTCCACGGCGCCGACCGCGATGGTCGAGTACCAGGTGCCCTCCACATGGGCCGCGGCGACCTGCATGTCCTGCGCGTAGGCGGGGAAGCCCCACTCCCACCGCTCGCTGAAGACGGCGGGCGGGATGACCTCGAGGCCCCCGCCGCGCAGGCGGCCCGAGGGGTTCGTGGAGGTCCGCTCGCGATCCTCCGGCGCCCAGCAGCGCTCCGCGGTGACCGTCTCCGGGGCGGCGGAGGTGGTGGTCTCCGTGGCGGTGGTCTCGGCCGCGGTGGTCGTCCCGGTGGCGACCTCACGGCCCCCGCCGCCGCCCCCGCGGAGTACCAGATAGCCCACGGTGCCCGCCACGATCAGCAGGAAGACCAGGGCGAAGGCGATGCCGCCGATCAGCAGCGCCCCGCTGATCCCCCTGGACGGGGCCTGGGGCTGCGTGTGGGGTGACTGCGGTCCGGTGTGCACGGCTGCTCCTTGGGCGGTGGGCTCAGTCGACGACGACGAGGCTGGCGATGATGTCCTCGAGGTTCTGGACGTGCTCGGGCTGGTCGGCGGCGACGTCGGAGACCAGGGCGCTCGGCCCGGAGGGGGTCTCGACGACGATCGACGTGACGATCGAGGCACTCGAGGTCTCGAGGATCTCCGGATCCTCGAAGTGGTAGGTGGCCTGCACGATCCAGGCGGCGCTGCCGTCGACGGTGGTCGCCTCGGAGCGGTAGTCGGTGACCACCGGATGCTCGCCGAAGTGGCTCATCACCCCGGCGGTGGTGGCGTAGCACTGGAAGAGCGCGACGGCGCTGGTCTCGAGGCCGGGATAGCCGCCCTCGTCCTCGGGCCAGACGACCCGGCCGAGGTTCACGACGCTGTACCAGCTGCCCTCGACGTTGCGCCCCTCGGCGCCCACCTGGTCGAGGTACGGGATCGACCCGGCGCCCCAGCCCACCCCCCAGCCGTCGGGGATCGTGTACTCGAGGTTCCCGCCGCGGATCGCGTCGCCGCCGGAGGGCGACGCCGCGGACTCGGGCGAGTCGGGGATCGTGCAGTCGGTGGTGGGGGCCTGGGTGAAGATCGGCGGCGGGGGAGCGAGTTCGGGATCGTCGGGATCGGGCACGTACTCGCTCTGCCCCTCCGCAGTGCGGTCGCCCGTGGGATGCGCGGAGGGATCCGGGTCGGCGAGCACCGAGCGGAAGACGGTCTGGGAGAGCACGAGGGCGATCACGGCCAGGAGCACGACGCCTGCGCCGACCACCGTGAGGGTCACGGCGAGAGTCCGCCGCTGGGCGCCTTCGCTCGGCGGTCCCAGGGTGGCCGGTCCGGTCGCGTGGTCATACGCGGGCAGGCCGCCCTCGCCGTCGGGGGAGGAGTGCGCGGCGAAGTCGGGCAGCGACCCGCTCTCCGGCCGGTCGCCGTGCTGATCGTGCTGCGACATCGTCACCTCCCCGGCGCGGGCCCTGTGCCCTGCCTGCCCCTCGGAGCCCCTCGCCCCGGACGATTCTCGCACGAGCCCCCTCCCCAGGGTGCGAGCGGCTCGCCTTGGTACGCTCCCCGGGACCGGTCGCCGGTGCCGCCGCCGCGACCTACCCGCCGCCGAGCAGACGGAGTCCGCATGCGCCCGCCCCTGGTCCTGACCATCTCCGCCTCCGACTCCGACGGTGCCTCGGGCATCCAGGCGGATCTCAAGACCCTCACGGCGCTGGGCTCCTACGGCGCGAGCGCCGTGACCCTCGTGCAGGCGGTGAACCCGCAGGGCTCGCGCGCCGTCCACTACCTCCCCGCGGATCTGGTCCGGGCGCAGATCGACGCGGTCGCCGAGGATCTCCTGCTCGACGTCACCAAGATCGGGGTGCTCGGCAGCGCGGCCGTGGTCGGCACCGTCGCCGAGGCGATCCGCGCCCACGGGACGCGGCTGGGGCGGCTGCTGCTGGATCCGGTGATGACCTCGAGTGACGGCACCGCCCTGATCTCCGCCCAGGGCGCCGCGGCGATGCGCGAGCAGCTGCTGCCGCTGGTGCACGTGCTCACCCCGAACATCGCGGAGGCGGCGCAGCTGCTGGGCCGCGCCCGAGCCACCTCGATCGACGAGATGCGCGAGCAGGCCCTGGCCCTGCGCGCCCTGGGACCGTCGACGGTGCTGATCACCGGCGGCGGCCTCGACGGGGAGGACGCCGTGGACGTCCTGGTCCACGACGGTGGCACCGACCTGCTCCGGGCGCGTCGCCGGGCGGACCGCTCGGTGCGCGGCGCGGGGGCGACCCTCTCCGCCGCGATCGCCGCGCAGCTCGCCCGCATCGCCGAGTTCGAGCGTGCCGGGGAGCTCACGGAGATCGGCGCCCCCGGGCGCGACGACGACATGGTCACCATCGTCGCCTCCGCGAAGGAGTTCCTCGCGAGCGCCCTCGAGAACGCGGAGGGCTGGCGCCTGACCCGCGGGGGCGGGGCCCAGGTCGTCAACCAGCTGATCACGCTCGACAAGGACTGAGCCGGTCCACGTCCCGTCGGAGCCCCGACGGACTCCTGACTGCGCTTCGACGGTTCCCGTCCGCCCGGATCAGCCCTCCAGCAGCCCCTGGCGCTCCTTGAGGGCGAGCATCCGCCCGGCCGACTCCCGCACGCGGCGCGCCTCCTCCTCACCGCGCGCGGCCCACTCGAGGATCGCGTCGACCAGCTGGCCGGTGAGGGTCGGGTCGGCCGTGAGCACCACGTCGCCGCCCGCCTCGAGCAGCCGCGTGGCCCGCTCGGCGACGGGGACGTCGGCGACGGCCTTCGCGGCGCCGATGTCGTCGGTGACCACGAGGCCCGTGAAGCCGAGCTGATCGCGCAGCAGGCCCTGGACCGCGGCGCGGGAGAACATCGCCGGGACGTCGGGCTCGATCCGCGGGTAGACCGCGGAGGACATCATCACCAGCGGCGCGCCCGCGTCGATCCCGGCCGTGAAGGAGCCCAGGAACGGGTCCTCCGGGGACGTCTCCGCATCCTCGATGCCCTCGGCGGAAAAATCGGTGTTCTGCTCGACCCGGCCGAGGCCCGGGAAGTGCTTGAGGGTCGCGGCGACACCCTGCTCGTCGAGCGCCCGCACCGCGGCGGCCACGCACGCGCCGACCGCTTCCGGATCGGTGCCGAAGCCGCGATCGAGGGCCCCGACCGGTTCGTTCCCGTCTCCCAGGGCGGGATCGACGACGTCCGCGACGGGGGCGAGGGCGACCCCGATCCCGCGGGCGGCGAGATCCTCGCCGATGCTGGTGTACGCCTCGGTGACGGCCTCCGGCCCCTGCTCGCCGAGCTCCTCGGCCGACGGGGTCCTCCGGGCGGCGTCCCCGCGCAGCATGCGCACCTGCCCGCCCTCCTGGTCCACCGCGAGCAGCGGCGGCAGGTCGGGACGGGAGAGCTCCCGGGCACGGGCGACGGCGCGGTCGACCTGCTCGGCGCTCTCCCAGCGCTGCAGCAGGAAGACCCCGCCGGCGTGATGCTCCGTGAACACCTCCGCGGGCAGCTCGGTGCCGACGGCGTGGCCGACGAGCACCAGCTGTCCGGCGATCTCCCGATCGTCCAGCTCCTCGAGGAGGCGATCGGCGGCGCTGGGGGGCTCGGTCGTGGGGTCGGCCGTCGTGGGGGAGGCGTTCGGCTCCTGAGCCGGCCCGTCGGAGCCCCCGTCGGACGCGGAACCGCCCTCCGAGGCGGAGCCCTCGCCGTCGCCCGGATTCGGAGCGGCGGTGCAGGCCGTGAGCGCGGCGAAGGGTGCGAGGGCCAGGAGCTGTCGGCGGCGCATGCGGCCAGTCTTCCACGGCCCCGGGACGTGACCTGCCCCACCCGTCCACGCCGTAGGCTGGCCCGCATGACCTTCACGAACCCGCCCGCGGAGCATCCCCGTGCCGCGTCGATCGAGTCCGGGACCGGCACCGCTCTCGCGGTCTGGGCCGAGCGGCTCGACGACGCGGGCGCCCGGGATCTCGACCACACGGCGACCGCGCGGATGCTCGTCGAGCGCTGGGGCGTGGACGGTTGGTGGGCGCAGGGGGTCACCGTCGCCTACGAGCAGCTGATTGGCCGACGCGTGGAGGGACAGAGCTGCGAGGGCGACTTCTCCGCCTCCGCCTCCCGCACCGTCCCCGGGGATCCGGACGCCGTGCGCGACGCCTGGGACGCCTTCTGCACCGCCGAGCGCCGCGAGGAGCTCGGGCTCGCCGCGCCGACTCTCACAGACACCGCCTCCTGGCGCTACTGGCGCACCGCCGTCTCGGACGGCAGCCGCCTCTCCATCAACATCACCGCCAAGGACGGCGCGGGCGAGACCGCCCGCTCGACCCTCGGTATCGAGCACAAGGGTCTGGAATCGGCCGAGAGCCGCGAGGCCTGGAAATCCGTCTGGACGTCCGTGCTCACCGACTTCACCACCGCAATGAAGGAGAACCGATGACCGCTGAGCCGACGACCGGCCCCCAGCTCCCCGCCGCCGACGGCTCCGCGGACCCGCACCTCTGGCTCGAGGAGGTCACCGGGGAGGAGGCGCTCGCGGCGGTCCGCGCGCGCAACGCCGCGGCCGAGTCCGAGCTCGACGCCGTCCGCGACCCGCTCGACCCGGACGGCGCCCCGCTCGCCGCGACCCTGCAGCGCGAGATCCTCGAGATCCTCGATGCCACCGACCGCATCCCGGGCGTGGTCAAGCGCGGCGAGCACCTCTACAACGTGTGGACCGACGCGGAGCACGAGCGCGGCCTGTGGCGGCGCACCACCCTCGCCTCGTACCGCACCGAGGAGCCCGAGTGGGAGGTCCTGCTGGACGTCGACGCCCTCAACGAGGCCGAGGGCGAGGACTGGGTGTGGCACGGCGCGCGCCTGCTGCGTCCCGCGGGCGCCGCCGAGGGCGAGCCGTACCGTCGGGCGCTCGTGGACCTCTCCCACGGCGGCTCCGACGCCGACGTCACCCGCGAGTTCGACCTCGAGACGCTGTCCTTCGTGGACCCGGCCGACGGCGGGTTCCTGCGCCCCGCCGCGAAGGGCTCCGTGAGCTGGATCGACGAGGACACCGTGTGGGTCTCCACCGACTTCGGCGAGGGCACGCTGACCACCTCGGGCTATGCCCGACAGGCGCGGTTGTGGCGCCGCGGCACCCCGCTCGAGGAGGCCGAGCTGGTCCACGAGGCGGCCGAGGACGACATGGCCGTCTTCGTCGCCCACGACTCGACGCCGGGCTGGGAGCGGGACTGGGTGGTCCAGGCGCATGCGTTCTACGACCAGACGGTCCATCTCGCGGACCGCTCCGAGCAGCCGCCCGTGCTCACCGCCCTCGACGTCCCCCGCGACCTCGAGGCGAACGCGCACCGCGACCTGGGGATCTTCAGCCCGCGCAGCGACTGGCAGGTCGGCGAGGCGGTGTTCCCGGCCGGATCGCTCGTGGTCGGCGACTTCGACGCCTTCCTCGCGGGGGAGCCGTCGTTGCACGTCCTCTTCGAGCCGACGGAGAGCTCCTCCCTCGCGGACATGACCATCACGCGCAGCACCGTGGTGCTCGCGATCCTGGAGGACGTGGTCCACCGTCTCGAGGTCCACCACCGCGACGAGGACGGGCAGTGGATCCGTCAGGACCTCTACCCCGAGCTGCAGGGCTCCCTCTCGGTCTCCGCGGTCGACGCGGACGAGTCCGACGAGGTCTGGGTGACGGTCTCGGGCTTCCTGGAGCCGACGACCCTCCTGCTCGGCGATCTCGCCGAGATCCCCGCCGGCGGGCCCGCCGGGCCGCTCGAGACGATCAAGGCCACCCCCGCCCGCTTCGACGCCGAGGGGCTCGAGGTGGTCCAGCACTTCGCGACCAGCGACGACGGCACCCGCGTCCCGTACTTCGAGATCTCGCAGGCGGGAGAGCCGGCTGAGCAGTCGGCGCCCCGCCCCACCCTGCTGTACGGCTACGGCGGCTTCGAGATCTCGTTGACCCCGTCCTATCTCGGCGCGATCGGCAAGGCGTGGCTCGAGCGCGGCGGCACCTACGTGCTCGCCAACATCCGCGGCGGCGGCGAGTACGGTCCGCGCTGGCACCAGGCCGCCCTGCGGGAGAACCGCCACCGCGCCTACGAGGATTTCGCCTCGGTCGCCCGGGACCTCGTCGAGCGGGGCATCACCGACCGGGAGCACCTGGCCGTGCGCGGCGGATCGAACGGCGGTCTCCTCACCGGCAACATGCTCACGCAGTACCCCGAGCTGTTCGGCGCCGTGATCATCCAGGTGCCGCTGCTGGACATGAAGCGCTACAGCCACCTCCTCGCGGGGGCCTCCTGGATGGCGGAGTACGGGGACCCGGACACCGAGGACTGGGAGTTCGTGCGCAGCTTCAGCCCGTACCACCTGCTCGCCGAGGGCGTCGACTACCCGCCGACCTTCCTGCTCACCTCGACGCGCGACGACCGGGTGCATCCGGGGCACGCCCGCAAGTTCGCGGCCGCCCTCGAGTCCCTCGGGGCCGACGTGCGCTCGTGGGAGAACATCGAGGGCGGCCACGGCGGAGCGGCGACGAACGAGCAGGCCGCCCGTATGAACGCGCTCCTCTACACCTTCCTCTGGGACACCCTGGGGGCGGGCGGGAGCCGCGCTCGATGAGCCCGCGCTCCCACCGCGTCGACCTCCTCGAGCGGCCGACGCAGGATGACCTGCTGCAGGTCCGCAACGACCTCATGACGGTCTACCGCGAGATCCGCACCGGTCGGCCCGAGCTGTTCCCCCTGCGCTACGCCCGGGCAACCCCGCGCCCGCCGCATCGGCGCTGGCGGCGGTCCGCCGCGGAGGAGCCCGGCGGCGCCGAGGTGCCGGTGCTGATCCTGCCCGACGGGCCCGGCCGCGCCTCGGTGCTGCCCTATGACGTGCTCCGCCGCAGTCTCGCGGGTCGTGGGCTGGACGTGCTGATGATGGAGCATCGCGGGGTGGGCTTCTCCCGCCTCGACGCCCGCGGCGAGGACCTCCCGGCCGAGGCCGTCACCCTCGAGGAGGTGCTCGGGGACGTGCTCGCCGTGCTGGACCACGCGCGGGTCGAGCGGGTGGCCGTGCTCGGCACCGGCTACGGCGCCTACCTGGCGCAGATCCTCGCCGCCCGGCATCCGGACCGGGTGCACTCGCTCGTGCTCGACTCCCCGCTCACCTCCGCGGACGACGAGAGGATCGGGCAGCGGGCGCTGCGCGAGCACTACTGGACCGGGGCCGTCCCCGCGACCTCCTCGATCGCCGCGGCCCTCCGCCGGCTCGCCGACGAGGACATCGTCGACGCGCAGCGCGCGGGCCCGGTGCTGCTCGCCGTCCACGAGCACGGCGGCACCGCCGCGGTGCGCGATCTGGTCGATCTCCTCGCCCTCGGGCGGGGGAGCCTCACCTGGTCCAGCGTGCGCCAGGTCCTCAACCAGGGGTGGCTGCAGTCCACCCCCTTCGTGATGGAGCACGACCTGATCGCGCGGCTCGCCCACACCGAGCTCGGACAGGGGTCCGGCGCCGACGGCGGGCCGATGGACCCGCTGCTGCTCGCGGCCGACGAGGCGCGAGCGGTGCCCCCGTTCGCATGGGAGGCGCTCGACGTGCACGCGCTGTCCCGCACGATCACCGCGCCGACCCTCGTGCTCGTCGGCTCCGAGGACCTCATCACCCCGCCCTGCATCTCGCGGGCGCTCGCCGAGCGGATCGACGGCGCCGTACTGCTGGAGATCCCGCGGGCGCGGCACTCGCTGCTCGACACCCGCAGCCAGGTCGCCCAGATCGCGCTGCGGTGGAGCGCCGCCGGGGCCGCCTCACTGCTGCCGCAGCACGCGGCGGCCCTCGCGACCCTGCCCGCCGCCCCGGTCGACCTCGCGCTGTCCAAAGGGCTCCAGCTGGCCCTCGCCGCGGAGCGGCTGTCGCCATGGCGGCTGCGCCGGGAGAGCGCCCGGGCGCTGCGGGAGGATCCGCGCACCGTGACTCCCGACGCGAATCGTTCCGTTCCGCGGCCCGCGGATCTACCCTGACCCAGAGGGAGCGATCCCGCAGGCAGCGACGGGACGAGTCCGCGGGGAGCATCGCGGGAGCCACAGGGGGAGAGATGGCACGACGGGCCACCGGAATCCGCAGCGAGGTGCCGGCGCGGCGTCGGCCGTGGGCGACGATGAGCCTCGCCGCGGCGAGCGTGATCACCGTCGGCACCCTCACTGGCTTCGGTCTCGCCGGCGCCGGGCCCCTCGGCGCCCTCGCAGGCGACCGGAACGCCCCCACCGCCCGTCCCTCCGAGCAGGAGCTCGCGTCGCACGAGGTGATCGAGCCCGCCCCCGAGGGTCCCGCTCCCTCCGACGGCGGCGGCGAGACCACCCCGAGCGCGCCCAGCACGACGCCCGCGCCGAGCCCCACGACCGCCGTCCCCAGCACCCAGGCGCCCGCCCCGGAGGAGACCGTCGCCCCGGCACCGGCCGAGGACTCGGGCGGCGGATCGCGCGGCGGCAACAACTCCGGCGGCAACAAGTCCGGCAGCAACGGCGGCAACGACGGCGGTAGCAACTCCGGCAACGACGGCGGGTCCGCGGAGCCGTCGGATCCCGGCACCCCGACCGACTCGACCCCGCCCTCCGAGCAGCCGACCGACCCCACCCCGGATCCGCAGCCCGAGGACCCCGAGCCCGAGGATCCGGAGCCCGAGGACCCGCCGGCCGTGGATCCGGAGTCCACCGAGGACCCGGAGCCCCCTGTCGAGCCGTCCGCCTCGACGCCCCCCGCGGACGATCAGACCACCGCCGCGTCCGAGTCCTCCAGTGACGGCGCGGGCGGCGGACTCGGGGGCTGATCCCTCCCGTGCCTCAGGTCGCCTGCGTGCGGGGCACCCCGTCCCGGCAGGCGACCACGAAGCCGCCCTCGTCGTAGCGGGTCTCGAAGGCCTCGCCCCACTCCTCGCCCGCCCACGAGGCGACGTCGGCCGGCTGCTTCCCGCCCCAGGAGAAGGCGTAGACGTCCACCAGCACGCAGTCCGGCACCCGCTGGTTCGACCCGTGCACCCACTGCACGTCGTGATCGGGGACGGCCTGGGCCATGAGGGTGATGTCGACGGAGAGCACGGTGTCGTCGGGCACCGCGGCGAGCGCTCCCGCCGCCGGTTCCGCCCGCCAGCTCGCCTCCCATTTCGCGGGCCGGAGGACGTCGAGGATCGGCATCTGGCTCCCCAGCAGCAAGGTCGCGGCCGCTGTCGCGGCGACAGCGGCGGTGCGCACCTCGGGCCCGGGCCGCGGCGCGTCCCGGCGCCGGAGCGCGGTGGCCCGGCCGGTGCGGCGGTCGCCGAGCGCGTCGAGCAGGGCGGCGAGCGCGATCGGCACGAGCACCGCGTTGTAGTGCCAGTACCACTCCCAGTAGAAGCTGACCGTTCCGGTGAAGCGCCAGGCGAGGGTGGGCAGCATGAGCAGGATCAGCGGGGAGCGCGCGCCGATGATGCCCGCCGAGAGCAGCAGCATCCCCACCGTCACCCACTTCACGGGAGGTCCCAGGACGTCGAGCGGTGAGCCGAGGTTGTCGGTGTAGTCGTACTGGCCGGCGGTGTTCAGCAGCGGCAGGATCACGAAGGTCGACAGCACGAACCAGCCGACGCCCCAGCAGGTGAGCCCCAGCCCGCCCCACCGGTGCTCCCGGGCGCGGAGGGCGATGATCCCGCCGAGCACGGCGACCGTGAGTCCGAGGTCCTCCTTCACGAAGACCAGCGGAGCGGCCCAGAGGATCGCCGCGACGGTCCGCTCCCGCAGCAGCGCGGTCAGGGACAGGGCGAGCAGCGGCACCGCGAACGCGATCTCGTGGAACTGCACGGCGGCGGCCGACTGCAGACCGAAGGAGAACACGGCGGCGCCTCCCGCGACCGACCCGGTGACCGGCCCGAGCCGGTCGATCGCGAGCCGGGTCAGGGGGATCGCCGAGCCGCCGAGCAGCGCGGCCTGGGCCCACAGCAGCGCCTCCCCGCTCGGCCACACCCACCACACCGGGGCGAGCAGCACCAGGATCGGATGGAAGTGGTCGCCGAGGAGGTTCGCCCCGTCGCCCTTGATCGGCACGATCGGGGCGCGCAGCTCCCCGTAGGCCCGGGCCAGCTGGGTGAAGATCCCCAGGTCCCAGGAGTGCGTGACGAGGGTGCGGAACTGCTGCGAGCCGAGCAGGCCGTAGACGAGGGTCGCCGCGAGGGCGAGCGCGACGGGGACCAGGCGCCGCGTCCAGCGGGTCGCGCGGTCCTCGACCGCGAGCTCGGCGGAGGGCGCGATCGGGGCGGTGGAGGTCACCCCGTGAGGGTAGCGGGGCCCTCCCGGGTAACGGACCTACACTGCGGCCATGAGCACCCCCTCCCCGGCCGCGCCCCGCCCCGAGCCTTTCGGCGACCCCCGTCGGCTGGTGCGCGTCGGCCTGCTGGCCGGTGCCGTCGGCGCCCTCACCCTCGTCGAGCCGCGTCGCCTCGGGCCGCTCGGCCGCGGTGCCTATCGGGTGGGCGTCGCCGCGGTGAGCGGGCTGCTCGCGGCCGACACCGCGCGCACCTCGGGCGCGCTGCTGGATCCGGTGCGGGACGGCGTGGTCACCGGCGGGGCGACCCTCGGCCTGATGGACCTCGCCGAGGCCGCCGACGGACTGCTCGTGGACTTCCTGCGCCGGGCGGGCGTCTCCCGGCCGCGCCCCGTGCTGGCCGCGGTCGGGGTGCTCGGGACCGTCGCCGCGTACGCGCTGCCGGGTCCGCTCGGCGGGGAGCGTTGGGGCTCCCTCGAGGAGGTCTTCTCCGAGAGCGAGTCGCAGGAGCTGCCGGCGGAGGCCCGGGCGCTGCTCGAGGCGCTGCTCGCGCCGGGGCCCGACGGCGTGGACCTCCCCGGCGCGGCGGCGCTGCGCGAGCAGCTGGAGACGGTCCGCGCGGTCGACCCCGGCTACGCCACCTCCGATCTTCCGCTCGAGGTCGCCGCGCCCCGTCGCCGCGCCGTGCCGCATCAGCAGACCTGGCCGGTGACCGGGCGCTTCCGTCGCGGCGGTCGGGACTACGCGCTCGAGCTGACGATCTCCGAGGGCGCGCTCGCGATGCTCAGCGTGATGCTCGGCGAGGAGCCGTCGGACACGTTGGACGACCCGTATCTGGACCGGGCGCTCGAGGAGATGGCGTCCCCGGGGTTCCTGCTCCCCGATCCCGGGGAGCTGGTGCTGCACCGCGAGACCGAAGGCTGAGCCCGCAGCGCTCGGCGTCTCCGCTCACCACAGCACGATCAGCTGCACGACGAGGATCTTGACCACCATGCCCACGGCGAACAGGGCGGAGTAACCGGACTCGGCGCGCTCGTCGTCGGTGAACGTGGCCACGTGCCCCATGAGCACCGGCTGCCCGATGAAGCCCGCGAGCGCCCCGAGGGTGCGCGGCGCGGACATCCCCGCCCAGCGCCCGACGCCCCAGAGGGCGAGCAACGACGCGGCGGTGAGCCCCGCGGCGAGCAGCGCGACGAGCAGGCCCGTGCGGCTCGGCGCGGTCTCGGCGAAGCTCTCGCCGCTCGCGAGGCCGACCGTCGCGAGGAAGAGGACCAGGCCGAGCTGGCGGATGGTGAGGTTCGCGGAGCCGGGGATGGTCCAGATCAGCGGTCCGGTGCGCTCGAGCCGTCCCAGCACCAGGCCCACCACGAGCGGACCGGCGGCCGCCCCGAGGGCGAGGCTCGCTCCGCCGCCCAGCGGGATGCTCACGAGGCCCGCGAGGATGCCGAGGGCGATCCCGAGACCCACGCTGATCCAGTCGACCTCGGTGATCCGCCGCTCCGAGTCGCCGAACAGGGAGGACAGCTCGCCCATCCGCTCGCGGGGTACGACCACCCGCACCCGGTCGCCGAGCTGGAGGCGCATGTCGGGCAGCGCCAGCAGGTCGCGGTCGCCCCGGCGCACCCGGGTGATGATGCCGCCGAATCGGCTGGGGATCCGCAGCTGGGCGACGGTGCGCCCGGCCACCTCGGGATTGGAGACCACCCACCGGCGGTAGTCGACCACCGAGCGGTCGTCGGCGAGGTCCCCCGGGGCGAGGCGGCCGAGGTGGGAGACGGCCCGGTCGATCGCCTCGGGGGCGCCCACGAGCAGCAGGTGGTCGCCCACCCGGAGGTCGTCCTCGGGCAGGGCGACCCGCACCGCCCCGTCCCGCAGCAGATAGGACATGCGCAGCTGCCCGCCCCGGCCTCCCGCGCGCGCCGCGATCCCGGGGATCTCCTGGACCCGCAGCGCCCGGTCGAGCTCGACGGTCGCGGTCCGCAGCCCGGCGGCGGAGGCGGGGGCGGGGTCGCGGCGGCCCGGCAGGGGGCGTCGGCCGACGGCGGAGAGCACGAGGAGGGCGACGATCACGCCGACGGGATAGGCGATCGCGAAGCCGACGGCCGGCTCGGGGGAGCCGTCGAGAGTCCGGGTCGCGGTGTCCAGCGCCGGGGAGGCGGTGGTCATGCCCGAGACCATCCCGCCCAGGAGACCGGGGGAGAGGCCCAGCAGGCTGCCGGCCCCGAGGGCGAGCGCACCGGTGAGGACCAGCAGCATGCTGGCCGCGAGCAGCAGTCGGGTCTGGGTGCGCAGATCGCGCAGCACGCTCGCCCCGGCGGCGAGCCCCGTGGTGTAGACGAAGAGGGCCAGGCCCACGGCCTGCAGCAGGTCCAGACCCTCGCCGAGGCGCGGGTCGAGGGCGCCGACGGCGAGGCCGACGAACAGGGCGCCCGCGGCGCCGAGCCGGAGCGGGCCGAGGCGGAGGGCGCCGAGCGCCGATCCGGCCGCCATCACCAGGACGAGGGTCAGGACGGGAGTGGCGGCGAGGAGGTCGAGCATGCTCTGAGGCTAGTCCCGCGAGGGCTGTCATCGCAGGTCACGAGGGTGAGGTGATCGGAACGTCACCTCCACCCGAAGGTGACGTTCCGGTAACGGTGTCAGTGGATCTTCAGGTTTCCGCCCGGTCACCGGTCGGAGCCGCTTGACTGCCCCCACCGGTGCGCGTCGGGACCCCCTCCCGGGCGCGAGGACGCGCGGCGCACCGACCACCCCCGACCGGAGGACCGCCGATGCCGTTCAGCCCGCTTTCCCCACCCTCTCCCGACCCCGCACCCGACCCCTCGTCGGGCCGCGCCCCCGATGCCGCCGCCGTCGACCGCGCCCTCGGCCGTCGTCGCTGGGGCCGAACCCTCGCCGCCGGCACCGCGGGCGGCGCGCTCGTGGCCGGGCTCCTCACGGCCCCCGCCGCGCTCGCCGACCCCGGGGACCTGACCCCGCTCGGCACCGCCTCGGAGCTCGGCGTCGACGTCCCCGTGCAGGACGAGCTGCTGGACGGCTCCGCCGAGGCCATCCCCGGCCGCTGGTTCGTGCAGGTCGCCGGTGATCCGGTGCTGCAGGGCGGCTCCGCGCGCGCGAACACCACCGCGCAGGAGCAGGTGCAGCAGCGCGCCGCCGACCTCGCCATCGACCTCGAGGTCGAGCGCTCCTTCACCGGCGGCTGGAACGGCATGACCGTCAACATGTCCGATGCCGACGTGGCCGCCCTGCGCGGCGTCGCCGGCGTCGAGGCCGTCTTCCCGGTGCTCGCGGTCGAGGCGCCCGAGCCCGCCGCGACCTCCCCCGAGGACGCCCCCGCCAACGCCATGACCGGCGCGGATGTCCTGCAGGAGGTCGAGGGGCTGAGCGGTGACGGGGTCCGCGTCGCGATCATCGACTCCGGCATCGACTACAACCACCCCGATCTCGGCGGCTCCGGCACCGATGACGAGACCGCGGACTTCCCGAACGATCGCGTCGTGGGCGGCTACGACTATGTGGGCGACGCCTACGACTCCTCGACCGGGGTGCCCGCCGCGCCCGACGCCTTCCCCGACGACTGCGGCGGCCACGGCACCCACGTCGCGGGCATCGTCGGCGCCGACGGCGAGGTCACCGGTGTCGCCCCCGAGGCGGACCTCCTCGCGTACCGGATCTTCGGCTGCGACGGCTCGAGCGACACCGACGTCATCCTCGCCGCCATGGAGCAGGCCCGGACCGACGGCGCCGACGTCGTGAACATGTCCCTCGGCGCGAGCTTCATGACCTGGCCCGACTACCCGACCGCGCAGATGGCCGACTCCCTCGTCGACGCCGGGATCACCGTCGTGATCTCCGCGGGCAACTCCGGGACCTCCGGCACCTTCTCGAGCGGCGCCCCGGGCGTCGCCGCCTCGGCGATCACCGTCGCCTCCGTCGACTCGACCCATCGCCGCTCGCCCTACGCGACCGCGGCCGGAAGCGACGTGGCCTACTCGGCGGCCACCGGCGCCCCGGCCCCGCCCACCGCGGGCGAGCTCGCGCTCGTCGCCGCCGGAGCGCCCGGCACCCCGCAGGCCCAGGCCTGCGATCCCACGGGCGTGGCCCCGGCCGAGGCCGGTCAGGCGCTGCTCGTCGAGCGCGGCACCTGCTCCTTCCGCGAGAAGGCCCTCGCGGGCGAGGCGGCCGGGTACGAGGCCGTGATCCTCTACGACAACGCCCCCGGCGTCGTGAACCCGACCGTCGAGGGCGATCCCGCCCTCACCATTCCCGTGGTGATGCTCGGTCAGGCCGACGGCCTCGCCCTGCAGGAGGCGCTCGCCGCCGGAGCGGTCACCTGGACCTGGCAGGAGGGGACCACCGTGGTCGAGAACGAGACCGCCGGCCTCGTCTCCGACTTCTCCTCCTACGGCCTCACCGCGGATCTGCAGCTGAAGCCCGACGTCGCCGCCCCCGGCGGCTCGATCTGGTCCACCGTCCCGCTCGAGCAGGGCGCCCACGGCGCCAAGTCCGGCACCTCGATGGCCGCTCCGCACGTCGCGGGCGCTGCGGCGCTGCTGCTCGAGAAGACCCCGGACCTCTCCCCGGCCGACGTCAAGGCCGCGATGATGTCCACCGCCGATCCGCTGACCTGGTCGCTGGTCCCGGACCAGGGCTACCTCGAGCCGGTCCACCGCCAGGGCGCGGGGATGCTCGACCTGGTCGCCGCGGCGAGCACCACGGCCCGGGTGGCCGAGCCGTCGATCTCCCTCGGCGAGGGCGATAACGGTCCGAAGACCGTGACCGTCACAGTCGAGAACAGCTCCGCGGAGGACGTCACCTACACCGTCGGCGTCCGCCACGGCGTCGCGACGGGCGCTCCGACCCTCGATCCGGCCTTCTATGCCGCCGAGGGGATCGCGGAGCCGGCCGCCGAGGAGTTCACCGTCCCCGCGGGGAGCAGCGCCGACCTCGAGGTCACCCTCGGGGAGGACTTCGGCGAGAACGGCATCATCTACGGCGGCTGGATCACCCTCACCGCTCCCGACGCCGATCTCGTCGTGCCCTTCGCGGGCCTCTCCGGTGACTACCAGGCGCTGCCGGTGCTCGAGGAGGTCGGCCTCGGCCTGCCCGCCCTCGGGGTGTCCGACGGCGCCGGCGGCGTGCTGATCGACGCCGACGGCGGCCACGAGTACACGATGCAGGACGGCGACGTCCCCTACCTCGCGTACCACCTGGCCTACCCGGTGGAGACCTTCGAGGTGCGTGCCTACCAGCTCAACGGCGGCGGCAAGCCCAAGCCGGTCAACCCCTCCGTCGGCTCGGTGCTGTCCGTGGACCATCTCGGCCGCACCGCCGGGCCCGAGGTCTGGGCGTGGGACGGCACCTACGCGCTGAAGAACGAGAAGACCAAGACGGTCAAGAACGGCACCTACCAGCTCGAGCTGCGGGTGCTGAAGCCGCTCGGCGATCCCGCGAACCCCGACCACTGGGAGATCGTGCGGACGCCGACGTTCACCATCGCGAACCCGACCCCCGGGAAGCCCGGGGCGCACTGATCACGGTGATGCGCTGACCGCGGTGGTCGGCT